>NZ_VMLA01000054.1:12509-75395 GCF_013276425.1 Streptococcus sp. 3874
ACTGACGAAGTCAGTTACCTATACCTACGGCAAGGCGATATTGACGTGATTTGAAAAGATTTTCGAAGAGTATGAATTACTAATCTTTCTCGAATCGCTATTGCCCCTTTTTTGTCCCCTGAAACCAAGTAGGAGCTAAGACTAGCTCCCTTACCTAAGTATCGGAATACGGCTGTTCAACTAAATTTTAGCAAGAACTTCTCCCCCTTCTCTCAGTTCACAAAAGCGTTTGATACATACCGTCCTATATTTCATAAACAAGACGTTTTCAGGCTATCATCCTATCAGACAATCTATTTTAAAGATAACTGTGACTCAGGATCACTTCTATCTGTCGTTTTCTCTTTATAGTGATAGACCTCACGGGATAAGTCATACATCTTTCCTCGTGTATACAAGATATGAGGACGTTAAAAGGTTACAGTGAAAATAGAAAATCTTAGTCCGAATTCAATTACTCTCGTGCTTTATGTATATAGGTTACGACTACCTTTTTGGAATTTAGAGTTTTGAGCCCCCTTATCTACTATATACGCCTTACTATCACGTTCCTGTTCGTAGAGCCACGATTTCGCTATCCCTTCCTCTGACGATTCTTATTTCCAGCGTCAGACTTAAAACGGTCTATCCCCAGACCGTTTTAATCCGCTACCTCACGATAGTCAGGCTTGGGAATCGCTATTTGACTCGCCGAGAACTTTGACATCAGATATACTATAATAAAGTGAAAAAAGAATTAAACAATTTAATTTTGAAATTCAAATCAATTTATAACAATATTTTAGAAGATATGCTGTGCTATTCCAGATTCAGTTTGCTATACATGCCCGTTGTACCACAAAATCCCGTGTCTGATGAGGCACGGGATTTTTTAGCTTCTTTACTGAGATGGATTGTCTTTTTTAGTTCGTGCCAATCTCAGAGCACGATTTGGATTGAGACGATTAAATAGTTCTTCCAATTTCTTTTCATTCCAAACATCTGCGGCGGAAACAAAATTGCCATCCGCATCTCGGAAAGATATCGGTTTATCTCCCATACTAGTCTCCTAGTCTACAAATTCAAATTCAAATTTACCAATGCGGACCAAATCCCCATCCTTAGCACCACGCGCACGAAGGGCTTCATCAACCCCCATACCACGAAGCTGGCGGGCAAATTTCATGACTGATTCGTCACGATCAAAGTTGGTCATATTGAAGAGTTTTATGAGTTTTTCACCAGAAAGTACCCATGTCGCATCGTCATCACGACTAATTTCAAAGGCTTTCTCTTCCTCGTCAAAGCCGTAGTAAGCTTCTTCTTCCATATCTGACTCGTCATAGAGCAAGAATTCTGGTGTCTTGTCTAACAATTCAGCTGTCGCATCCAAAAGCGTTGCCAAACCTTGCTTGGTCAATCCAGAAATTGGGAAAATAGCTGGTAACTCTTCAAATTCATCGTAGTTTTCAGCCAATTTTTTCTTAAATTCTTTAAGATTTTCTTGACTCTCAGGCATGTCCATTTTGTTGGCTACGATAATCTGTGGACGCTCCATGAGACGAAGATTATACGACTCCAGCTCTTTATTGATCGCTAGGTAGTCCTCATAAGGATCACGACCTTCGCTAGCTGACATATCAATGATGTGAAGGATAACACGTGTACGCTCAATGTGACGGAGGAACTGAGTTCCCAAACCAACACCTTGACTAGCGCCTTCAATCAAACCTGGTAAATCAGCTACTGCAAAGGATTCACCTGATTGGGTGCGAACCATACCTAGATTTGGCACAATGGTCGTAAAGTGGTAGGCGCCGATTTTTGGTTTAGCAGATGTGATAACACTTAAAAGAGTTGATTTCCCTACAGATGGGAAACCTACTAAACCGACATCTGCCAAGATTTTTAGTTCCAATTGTAACTCACGTTCCTGACCTGGTTCTCCATTTTCAGAGATTTCAGGTGCAGGATTTTTTGGTGTCGCAAAGCGGATGTTTCCACGTCCACCACGACCACCGTGGGCTACAATAAATTCTTGCCCATGTTCAATCAAATCTGTTAAAACTTTGCCAGTCTCTGCATCACGGACAGTCGTACCTTGCGGCACTCGAACTCTGAGGTCCTCTGCACCACGACCATGCATCCCTTTAGTCATTCCTTTTTCACCAGAATCAGCCTTGAAATGACGGTTATAACGGAAATCCATCAAGGTACGTAGTCCTTCGTCTACAACGAAGACGACATTGCCTCCACGACCACCGTCACCACCCCAAGGACCGCCATTAGGGACATATTTTTCACGGCGAAAGGCAACCATGCCATCACCACCATTACCAGCCTTGACCTTAATCTTGGCTGTATCTAAAAACATACTCATTTTTTCTTCTCACTTTAAAAAAGGGCTGGGAAATCCCAGTCACTAAATTTTCTTGAATCTATTTTATAGATTACTGAGGGCACCAATTGCAGTTGCAAAAATTCCCAATAAACTTGCTACTAGCATGATAATCACGATAAACAAGGTTATTTTCTCAAACATAGTTTTTTTACGATTTCCATTATCTCCAAATGCCATTTTTATCTCCTTCGTTACATTCTATTTTCTATTATCTTAGCATGAATTGAGCTAGTTTTCAATAGTCACTTGCTACAGGTGCAATAATCCATAAAATGATATAGGCTATAATTCCTGCTCCGTAACCAAAAGCAAGAACACCCCATATTACACGAACAATAGTAGGATCCATATCAAAATAATGGGCTACCCCAGCACAAACACCTGCAATCTTTTTATCACGACCACTTCTCATCAATTGTTTTTTCATAGCTATTCCTCTTTCTATTCTTCATGGTCTTTCCAATAATCTCTGATGCTGATTAACTGTGTTTTTGAAGCCTTCAGCATGCGTCTAGAGCCTTTTACGGGTACAGCAACCACCTGTTGTGGAAGATACAAAACTGTCTTAAAGATACGCTGACTGACCGTATCATCTTTGGCTAAATCTTTCTGGAAATTATTTGAAATAATAGCATCAAGATAAAATTCATGCACCCGTTTTCCAAAATTCTCAGCTGAAATCTCATACAATTTTTCTGATAAGGTATGCTCATTCATATCTGGCGTTGCAATCAGGGCTTCTAAAATGGCTCCAGCCAAATCATACTCGCCGTAATACAAGGTACCAAACATTTTATCACTAATAAGATTGTCCAGATACGGATTTCCGTGAGCAATAACAGGCGTTCCACTAGCTAAGCTTTCCAAGTAGGTCAAACCCTGCGTTTCACTTGTCGATGCCGAGATGAAGAAATCTGCCGCCTTATAATAAAGAGCCGTCTCACTAGGAGCAATCATCCCTGTAAAGACAACAGAGTCTTGAATCTCTAGTTTCTGAGCTTGCTCTTTGAGATCATCCAGATAAGGACCATCCCCAGCTACCACCAGTTTAACCTTGTCTTCTTCTTTCAGAACTTCTGCAAAGGCTGCTAAAACTGCTTGAATATTTTTTTCATAGGAAATTCTCGAAAGACTCAGCAACATCTGGTCATCATCTTGAATCCCTAGTTTACTACGTAGTTCTTTCAAATTTTCCTGCTTGATTTCCGGACGCTCAAACTTGGCTAATTCAATCCCAGTTGGAATGACACGTTTTTCAACCTTAACCTTATAGTCAGATAGCAAATCATGGACAATCTCACTCGGGCAAATCACCCCATCCACATCATGCAAAAAACCTCTAACCAGATACTTGACCATGCTCGGACGAATCAACATCCCCTTGGCAATATAATGCACATAGTCTTCGTACTGGGTGTGATAGGTATGGATGACTGGAATCTTCAATTCACGCGCAATCCAAATCCCCAACAAACCAAGAGAAAATTCTGTCTGAGTATGGATAATATCCAGTTGATATTGTTTAGCAATTTCAAGTGCCTTGCTGAAGCCTCGATAGGCAAAGCGACGATCTTTAAAAGCAAAGAAAGGAACACTTGGAATGCGGATGATTTGCCAATCTTCATAACGATTGACATCCTTATCTGTCGTCGTAAAGATAAAAACAGCATGCCCCTGCTTTTCAAGTTCTGTTTTCAAGGTTCGAATACTGGTCGCAACACCAGAAACCTGAGGAAAATAGGTATCTGTAAATAAACCAATTCGCATAGATTACCTCACTTTTTACTTTCTCCCTAAAGCGGCTTGTTTCTCATAAAAGTCCAACCAGATTTGTAACAGATGCTCTTCTGAATATTCTCTGGAAATATTCTTAGCCTTTTCTTTGAGGTCTTTTAAGGCAACAGGATTTGCTTGATATTCCAAAATAGCCTCTTTCATCTCTTCTCTACCCGCTGTCGTCCGATAATTTCCCTCCAAAATCACCTTATAGAGATCTAAATCACGCAACATAATAGGAGCCTCACAACTCGCAGCTTCTAAAATAGTCATAGGAAAGAGCTCATTGTAACTAGGCAACAAGAAAAGATCCGCTAGAGCATACAATTCGCGCATCCGCTCTGGCGATACAATGCCTGGAAACATCAAATTTTCAGGTGGATTTTCCATGATTTTCTTGTAGCGTTCATAACCATCTGTCATGCCACCAAAAGAGAAACCACCGGCCCAGATAAAGGTAATCTGAGGCAATTCCTCAGCCAGACGGATAAAATCATCAATCCCTTTGCGTTTCTGAACTTGACCAGCACCTACTACGATAAACTGATTGTCACTAAGACCTAGCTCTGTTCGCAGTCTGACTACCTCTTCTTGTGGAAGTGGATGCCATTTTTCCTTGTTGACAAAGTTAGGAATATAAGTCACTTTTTCACGTGGAATACCAGCTGCCACCAAATCCTCGATAAACATCGGATTGACCACCACCAAGTGCTCCATCCGGTTGTAAAAAGAAAATACATAGCGTTTCACAATTCCCTTTAAGAAAAATGGAATTTTCAAACTTCCCTCAAGTGTATCAGGCAAGAAATGCACATAGCCAATCTTTCTCCCTGAGCGTTTCTTTTGGAATGTTGATAAATAATAGGGGAAATCAATGGTATGAAAGTGAGTCACATCTGCCTCGATTGGAAGATTTTCTGTAACAATCAATTGGTCCTTGGCATCACGATGAAGAAGACGAACTAATTCACGGTAAGCACCTGAAACTCCTTGTCCTGCTACTTTCTCACTTGAACTCAACATATTGATGCGTAATTTCTTTTTTTCCATAGCTACTATTATATCATTTTCTTTGAATAAAATCAGCAAAAGAAAGGAGAGACTAGAGGAAAAGAGGGGGAAATTTCCTCGCTTTTCCAATAATCTCTCACATGCTATTATATGTTTACTTAATGCCTAGGGCAATGCGTGCATAGCGACTCATTTTTTCAACGGTCCAGGCTGGATACCAAACCAATTTTACCTCAGTATCCGTTACTTCTGGAACCTCGGTCATGGCATCATAAATCTGGTCCGTCAAAAGGTCTGCTAGGGGACAACCCATAGTTGTCAACGTCATATCAATCTCTGTTTGCCCTGTGTCGCCGTCAAAACGAATCTCATAAATCAAACCAAGATTGACAATATCGATTCCCAACTCAGGGTCAATAACTTCTTCCAAGGCTGTTAAAATCCGTGTTTTGATGTTTTCAATTTGCTCTTCTGTATAAGCCATATTTATCCTCACTCTTAGTCTTCAATAAAATCACGAAGCGGTTTGCTGCGACTTGGTTGGCGTAGTTTTCTCAGAGCTTTAGCTTCAATCTGACGGATACGCTCGCGAGTCACGTTAAAGACTTTACCCACATCTTCAAGGGTGCGCATTTTTCCATCGTCTAGTCCGAAACGCAGACGTAGAACATTTTCTTCACGGTCTGTAAGAGTATCCAAGACCTCATCCAACTGCTCACGTAAGACGATACGAGTTGTATAATCCACTGGATTTTCAATCACTTCATCTTCGATAAAGTCCCCAAGGTGACTATCATCCTCTTCACCGATTGGAGTTTCAAGGGATACCGGTTCTTGAGCAATCTTCAAGATTTCACGAACCTTATCAGGAGTCATATCCATACGTTCAGCGATTTGCTCAGGTGTTGGATCTTGACCTAATTCTTGAAGGAGGTTACGCTGTTCACGAACCAATTTATTGATGGTTTCAACCATGTGAACTGGGATACGGATGGTACGAGCTTGATCCGCAATAGCACGAGTGATAGCCTGACGAATCCACCAAGTTGCGTAAGTTGAGAACTTGAATCCTTTAGAATAATCAAACTTGTCAACCGCCTTCATCAAACCCATATTTCCTTCTTGAATCAAGTCAAGGAACTGCATACCACGACCGACATAGCGTTTGGCAATAGAAACAACCAAACGAAGGTTGGCTTCCGCAAGGCGTTGTTTAGCTTCGATGTCACCCGCTTCAACAGCCAGTGCTAACTCTTTTTCCTCTTCATTGGTCAAGAGAGGAACGACCCCGATTTCTTTCAAATACATACGGACAGGGTCATTAACCTTAGCAGAAGTTGACCCAATCAAGTCCTCATCGCTGAGTTCTGGTTCTTCTTCATTGCTAAGAACACGCGCACTTGGATTTCCTTCATTATCTGTGATAGAAATTCCTGCATCTTGAATCCGTTGCAAGAGATCTTCAATCCCATCAGCGTCCAAGGTAAAAGGAACGACAAGACTAGCATTGATTTCATCATCTGTTGCTGTCCCTTTTTGCTTATGATTACGGATAAATTCTGCTACTTGTACGTCAAATGTTGTTACTTCTTTTTGTTTTGTTGCCATTATTACTCCATTCTTCTCTTTTGTGAAATTAAACGTTCCAATTCTTCTAAGGCTGTGTCGGTATCTCCTACATGGCTAGCTTCCTGCACCTTCTTTTTGATTCTCATATTATCCTGATTCAAGAGAGCCTTGTTTCGAGTCATCTCTACTTCACTAAGTTCCTGCGGCGATATCTCAGCAGGCAAATCCTGAGCTAAAACTTGGTACCAAGCTCTTTCAACTTCCTCTGTCTGCTCTGCTAAAACTTCTGGAGGAAGATTTCCATACTGGCCAAGCAAGTCATATAAGACCTGAAATTCAGGTGTGTTAAATGAAAAGTCTTCTCGCAAACGGTAATCGTTTAAAACAAGAGGGGAGTCCATCATTCGATAAAGTAGATGAGCTTCTGCCCTCATAATAGCCGATAACTGCTTGGTGACAGGCATAGTGATTTGCGTCGGTCTGGAAACCCCTTCCATGCGATTCTGCCTTTGTGCCTGACGGCTTTCATTAACAATCTGCTCAATCTGGGCATAATCAAAGGATGCCAGACTGTCAGCTAAAATATGAATATAGCTGTTTTGAGCAGTGATAGACTTTTCTTGAACAATCAAGGGAGCTATTTTTTCAATAAACTCAATCTGGGCCTGCAGATTTTCACTGTTTTCAGGCTTGTACTGGTGAATGTAAAACTCAATCGGACTAATACGAGTTTTTGTTAATAGATAGGCCAAGTCTTCTGGTCCATTTTTTTGTAGATACTCATCTGGATCCAAGTTATCAGGCATGCTGACGATTTGCACAGGTATATCACCAATTTCGTCCAGCGCTTTCAATGTCGCAGCTTGCCCAGCCTTATCACCATCGTATACCAGAACTAACTTCTTGGTTAACCTTTTCAGATGCTCAACATGCTCACGACTCAAGGCTGTTCCCATAGATGCGACAGCATTTTCTATTCCAGCCCGATAGGCTGCAATGACATCCATGAATCCTTCCATCAGATAAATCTCACTGGCTTTTCCAGAAGATTTTTTTGCCCTATCCATATGATATAATTCGTAACTTTTGTTAAAAATTGCAGTCGATCGGCTATTTTTATACTTAGAAGTTTGTGAATCCGTTTTCTGCCAGATACGACCTGAGAAGGCAATAACCTTTCCTTGGTCATTTGTCAGGGGAAACATAATCCGATTGTGAAAGGTATCTACAAATTGATTTGCATCTGAGAGGTAAAACAGTCCTGAATCTAGGAAATCCTCATCACGATACTGACCAGACAAACGTTGATAGAGATAGTTTCGTTCTGGAGGTGCTAAACCAATCCGAAAATGCTTGAGCACTTCATCTGTCAAACCACGCTGATAAAGATAGTTTCTGGCCTCCTCCCCTATAGTCGTTGTCATGAGAATAGCATGATAAAATTTAGCCGCATCTTCATGCATATCATAAAGAGCTTGGTGAGGCGAGGCTGGTTTCTGTTCACTATAAAGCGGTTTTTCCACCTCAATCCCAACACGCTGACCTAAAATCTGCACAGCCTCCATAAAGGAAACCCCTTGGTACTCCTCGATGAACTTAAAGACATCACCTGAGCGACCACAACCAAAACAGTGGTAAAACTGCTTGTCCTCTACAACGTTGAAAGAAGGTGTTTTTTCACCATGAAAAGGACAGAGCCCTAGATAGTTCCGTCCTGCCTTTTGTAAAGAAATCACATCTCCTATGACTTCCACAATGTTGGCATTGTTTTTGATTTCTTCAATGACTTGTTTGTCAACCATACACAATACCTCCATGTTATCATAGTTTACTTTATATAGTATACTTTATTTCAGAAAAAAAGTAAACCATTTCACTCGTTTTCCCTACTTTATTCAAAGAGTTGATAATAATCAGAGATTTTCATTTTTGCTTTTTCTTCTTGGTTCAAATCTTGGATAATTCGTCCTTCTTTCATGACAATTAATCGATTGCCATACTTAAGAGCATCTTCCATATGATGAGTAATCATAAGCGCTGTCAGCTGGTCATTCTTAACAAATTCATCTGTCAATTCCATCAAAGCAACACTAGTCTTTGGATCAAGGGCTGCAGTATGCTCGTCTAACAAGAGTAATTCAGGACGCTTCAAGGTTGCCATCAAGAGACTCAAAGCCTGTCTTTGCCCACCTGATAAGAACTCAATCGGTGTATTCAAGTGTTTCTCAAGACCATTTCCTACTTTTTCAATGGTCGCCTGAAATTCATCCTTATAAATAGTCAAGCGTCGTGGTAACAATCCACGCTTTTCACCACGAAACTTGGCAATCAAGAGATTCTCTGCCACTGTCATACGAGGAGCTGTCCCCATCTTTGGATCTTGGAAGACTCGAGACAGATACTTAGCCCGCTTTTCTGGTGAAAACTTGCTAACATCCTCACCTAAAATACGGATGGTTCCACTGGTTAAGGACAAGGTTCCTGCAATAGTGTTAAAGAGAGTTGATTTCCCAGCACCATTTCCACCTAAAATCGTGATGAAATCCTGTTCAAAAATTTCTAAGGAAACATCATTTAAAATAATCTTCTCTTCATCAAAGCCATTTTTAACGATTTTGGTTGCATTTTTTAATTCTACAATTGCTGTCATTTGCTTAACTTGGCTCCTTTCAAGATGGTTTGCTTAAATGTTGGAATCATGAGGCAGACTGCTAAAATCACGGCGCTGTACAAACGAAGGTAACTTGTATTAAAGCCAAGCGCAATAACCGCCCACACTAAGAATTGATAAGCGATAGAACCTACAACGATGGTAACCAGACGTTCTGCCAAACTCAAACTCTTGAAAATAACTTCCCCAATAATCAAACTTGCAAGCCCCACAACGATAACCCCGATCCCTCGAGATACATCAGCATACCCTTCTTGCTGGGCAATGAGAGCTCCTGCAAGGGCAATCACACCATTTGATAAGACCAAGCCCATGAGCTCCATGCGTCCAGTATGAATCCCGAAACTTCTAGCCATATCAGGATTGTCACCTGTAGCAATATAGGCTTGTCCGAGTTTGGTATCCAAGAAAAAGAGCATGAGAGCAATAACAAAACTGACAAAGATAAGACCTGTCAAGAGTTGGTTCAAATCTGAATCAAAAGGCAAAACATCCTGGATTTGCTTGGTTCCAAGTAAGCCTAAATTGGCACGTCCCATAATCAAGAGCATGATAGAGTGACAGGAAGTCATCACCAAAATCCCTGAGAGCAAAGTTGGGATCTTCCCTTTTGTATAAAGAAGTCCTGCTGCCATACCAGCCAAACAACCTGCTCCTACAGCAAGCAGTGTCGCTAAAAAAGGGTTCACGCCTTTGGTTATCAGAGTGACAGCAACAGCTCCCCCAAGAGGGAAGGAACCTTCTGTTGTCATATCTGGAAAGTTTAAAATCCTAAATGTCATAAAGATTCCCAGACCTAGAATAGCCCAGACAAATCCTTGAGAAATAATGGAAACAATCATATTTTATTTAATCCTTTCTATATTCATCTTTTTAAAAAATGGGAAGAGTCTCCTCCTCCCTACCTTATTTATTCGATGACTTGTCCTGCTTCTTTGAGAACAGACTCAGGAATCGTAATACCTAGTTCTTGAGCTATTTTTTTATTGATCACTGACTTACCAGTTGAAAAGACATTGACTGGGGTATCAGCTGGTTTTGCACCTTTCAGAACTTGCGCAATCATTTTTCCAGTTGCCACACCAAGGTCATGTTGGTCAACTACAACGGATGCCAAACCACCTACTTCTACCATAGCTGCCGCACTTGGATAAATTGGTTTCTTAGAACTTTGATTGCTAGAGACAACCGTTGGAAATCCTGATGCAATGGTGTTATCAATTGGAACCCAAATAGCATCTACCTTGCTAGTCATAACAGTGACAGTTGAGGCAATTTCATTTGTTGAAGGAACTGCAAATGTTTCCACTGTCAGACCTGCTTTTTCAGCATAAGCCTTAAATTCTTCGACCTGTGTTTTTGAATTGTCTTCGCTACTTGAGTAAAGAGCTCCGATTGTTTTCACATTCGGTGTCAGGGTCTTGATGAGTTCAACTTGTTGTTGAGCTGGATTGTGGTCAGATACCCCTGTAACGTTGCCACCTGGTCTTTTCAAATCTTTAACCAAGTTAGCACCAATTGGGTCTGTAATAGCAGCCATGATAACCGGTAGGTCTTTTGTGGCACTAGCCAAACCTTGAGCAGCTGGTGTTGCGATACCAACCACAAGATCATTCCCATTTGCAACCAATTGTTTACTCATTGTCGCAACCTTACTTTGGTCACCTTCTGAGTTCATAAAATCGATTTTAACTTGGTCATCTTTATAACCTTCTTCTGCAAGCCCATCTTGGATTCCTTTATAAATCAAATCAAGAGATGGATGGCTCACAAACTGAAGCACACCAATCTTGGTTATTTTCTTCTCATCCTTATTATTCTGAGCTTCTGATTTATTCATTGAAGAGTAAATCAAGCTTCCTGCTACTAAGACTGCTAATGCAGCGATAATTCCAATTAAACGTTTATTTTTCATTCTATTTCTCCTTTTTAATTCCTTTAAAAACTTCACTTATCTAATACTATTCGAAAATCTCTTCAAACCACGTCAGCTTCACCTTGCCGTAGCTATGGTTACTGACTTCGTCNNTGCGGCTAGCTTCCT
Source organism: Streptococcus sp. 3874 (assembly GCF_013276425.1). Taxonomy (NCBI): domain Bacteria; kingdom Bacillati; phylum Bacillota; class Bacilli; order Lactobacillales; family Streptococcaceae; genus Streptococcus; species Streptococcus sp. 3874. The sequence continues at coordinate 23,961 of NZ_VMLA01000054.1, forward strand.
AGTTTGTGCTTTGATTTTCATTGAGTATAAACAAGTGACGCCATCGTTTTCTTTCCATACTAACCTCCATCAAAAAAATCCTCACACAAAAAACTTGTGTGAGGACGTCGATGCGCGGTACCACCTCAATTATAGGGAATTTCCCTATCGCTCTGTCTCGCAATAACGAGATGCACTGTAAGGTGTGCTCACCGAATTTTTATGATTTCAAATTCTAAATAACATTCAGCCCAATTTTCATCATCGCCACTTATCTGTTTTCAGCTACCACAGACTCTCTTGAAAGTTTGTACGATTACTTTTCTGAATGGTTAAATTATATCATTTTTAAACTACTTGTCAATAGTCTATTAGAATTTTTTTCATCTTCACTTTTGAAAATGATTAGCCTGAATTACGCAATCCTGTTGCAATTCCGTTGATGGTGATATGAATCAATCGTTCTTGATCACTGGACAATTCTCCACGACGTTGGCGTTTAATCAACTCTAACTGAATATAGTTGAGAATATTAAAGTAAGGCATACGGTAATCCAGACTAGCTTTTAGATATGGATTGTCAGCTAAGAGTTCGTCATGTCCTTCAATAGCCAAGATAACGTTCTTAGTAACTTGCCATTCATTTAAAATAGTCTCATAGATGACCTTAACTTGCTCATCTTCACAAAGTTTAGCATATTCAAAAGCAATATTCATATTTGATTTTGACAAAACCATATCAACATTTGAAAGAAGCGATTGGAAGAAAGGCCAATTTTGGTACATATCTCGTAAGATAGCAATATTCTCTGGATTTTTATCGATAAATTCCTTGAAACTTGAACCAACTCCGTACCATCCAGGGAACATAACACGACTCTGTGACCATGAGAATACCCAAGGGATGGCACGCAAACCACCGATTTCAGTAATCGTCTTACGAGCGGCTGGACGAGAACCAATATTAAAGCTTGAAATAGCCTTGATTGGACTTGACTCGAAGAAATAGTCATAGAAATGCTCATTACCAAAGACCAAATCACGGTAGATATCGTAACTACGGTCCACTACTTGATCCATAATGGCTTCATAACGATTTGAGGTATTGGTATCGCTCTTCTTCTGCGTAATCATACGGTTAATAGCTGCCGATACTAGCATTTCAAGGTTATAGTAGGCAGCATCTTTGTTACCGTATTTATTGCCAATTACTTCTCCTTGCTCCGTCAAGCGGATACGATCCTTGATAGACTTGAGCGGTTGAGAGGTGATAGCCTCATAGGTTGGCCCACCACCACGACCGACAGTCCCACCACGACCATGGAAGAAGGTAACCTTAACGCCAAATTCATCTCCAATAGCAGTCAATTGTTGTTGAGCCTTGTAAAGGGTCCAACATGATGATAAGTAACCGCCATCTTTATTACTATCAGAGTAACCAAGCATGATTTCTTGGTAGTTATTGCGTGAAGCAATCCATTTTTTGGCAAGGCTAAGAGAAAGATATTTTCTCATTGTTTCCTCTGAATGATCCAAGTCTTCAATTGTTTCAAAAAGGGGAACAATCTGAACACGCGCCCTTTCCGTATCCACCAATCCTACTTCTTTTAATAGAATAGCTAATTCTAGCATATCAGAAAGGCTGGTAGCATGTGAAATGATGGTCTGACGGATGACATCATCGCCCAACTTATCTTTCAAAACACGAGCCGTCTTAAAAATAGCTAGTTCTTTTGCTAATAATTCTGATTTTTCTGCGTGAGTCGCAGAAAGAATTCGGGGATCTTCTTCTAATTCTTTCAAGAGAAGGTCACACTTTTCTTCTTCACTCAACTCACTATAGCGAGAATGAATTCCTGCTGATTTCAAGAGTTCTGCCACACAGGCTTCATAGACGCTAGAGTCTTGTCGCATATCAATTGATGCTAGGTAAAAACCAAATATCTCTACTGCCTGCAATAATTCCACAAAATCACCTGAAATCAAGGACTCGCCCTTATTTTCTAGTAGAGAATCTCGAATGGCAATCAAATCCTTGTAGAAATCATTGGCGGTTTCATAGCGAGTCCCAACTTCCTTATCCTCAATCAGATAGGTTTTTGTTGCTTGGATTTTTGATTGAATATCAAACAAGGCACGACGGTAAAGCTCTTTTTCGCGGTAAATCGAGTTATCCTTGGATTGACGAGCCATTTCTCTGACTTGCTTGCTGACGTTGACAATGCTAGTTGAAAGAGAAAATTCACGATAAAGTTGGTAAATCTTTTCATCATAATAGTTCATGATGACTTCACACTGAGTAAGTGCAGACTGTTTCAAGGTCTCTGCTGTAACAAAGGGATTACCATCACGGTCTCCACCAATCCACATTCCCATGGTGATCGGTTTAGCCTGTTTTAAATTCAATCCATGCGCTTGCGCTAAGCGCTTATACTCCGTCGTCAAATGAGGTACAGCTTTCAAAAAGGAGCTGTTGTAATATTCCATAGCATTCGTGATTTCGTTAGTCACTTTTAATTTTTTCTCACGAATCATGTCTGTCTGCATGATAATTTCGATATAACGACGCAAATCATTGTGCCATTTTTCTTTATTGATCAACCCCAACTTAACATCACGGTATTTACGCAAAAGACTATGAATATGATTTGTTAAATCCAACATACTTTTGCGTTGCACTTGTGTTGGATGGGCTGTCAAAACAGGGACAACATTCAAGTGTTCAAGAATTTCAGCGGCATTTTCTTTTTCAGCAACCATTTTGATCGTTGTTGATAATTTACCTAAATAGTCCTGATCAATATTATTTTGATGATTGATTTCATAAGCTAAATCCACATCCTCTGAAATATTAATCAAAAGAGGTAAGATTGAAAAATAGCGTGAAATATAGACCATTTCATCATTTGATAAGCTAGTCACTAGACGGTTTAGACCTTGATAATCTTCCTGCGTTGATAATTCTTTCAACTGCATGATTTTTTCAAAGGTCTCTGGGGCAAGCATATTTTTAGTAATATCTTCCAGCAATTCTGTTAGAATCAATACTTCTTCTTGCACAACACTTTTATTACTATAATTTTCTAATTTTTGAAGAGACATAGACTATCCTTTCTTTATTCTACTTCACAGAAGGTTCATTGGTTGATTTTCCAATTCCCGGTACAACTTAGCGCGTTTTTCACTGGCATCAATATTTAAGACAAAGGCCACTGCCACTGATAAGACTAGAAGACTATTCCCCCCCTGGGATAAGAAGGGGAAGGTTACTCCTGTAGATGGAATCAAGCCCGAAATCCCTCCGATATTGACAAATACCTGAACCAACATCATCCCTCCGACACCGAGTGCAACCATGGCATTGAAAGGATTCTCCGCTCGGATACCGACCAAGATAATCCGCAAAATCATGAAAAACAAGAGAGCTAAAATAAGACTGGCACCAACAAAGCCAAATTCTTCAATCACGATAGAAAAGACAAAGTCTGTATGAGCTTCTGGTAAATAACCTCGTTTTTCAATCGAATTCCCAAGACCTAGACCAAACCAACCGCCATTGACCATGGCAAAATAAGAATTAGATAACTGGTGACCCGCATCCGCACGATCGGCAAAAGGATTAAAAAAGGCACTAAAGCGCTTGGCTACATAGCCAAATACTGGAATTTTTGAAAAGGTCTCAACACCGATTAGGCTGATAGTGGTCAAGAAAAAGACAGAAGCGGCAGATACGAGGGCCAGAATGGTTGAAAACCAGCGATAAGCGATTCCACTAACTGTATACATAATCAAGGAAACCAAGACTAAAATAGTCGCATTTCCTAAATCAGGGAAAATTCCCAAACTTCCAATCAGAACTAGGAGAACGAATCGCCAATCATTAAAAGCACGGGGAAGCCATTGATTTTGAGTCAAAACTTGAAAATCATAAATAGCTATTTCTTCTTGCTGTTTGGAGAATCGGTGAGCCAAATACCAAATAATAATGATTTTTAAGTACTCAGCTGGCTGAATAGTTACTCCTGCAACCGAAATCCAACCGTATGCCCCGTTTACGGAAATACCAATAAAACGAGCTAAGAACAATAAAAGCATTTCTATCAATATAACTAAAATGATTAGTCGCTCATTTCTCAAAAAATCTAGTCTCAATTTATAAATTAAGGCAATCAGTATCAAACTAACAATCCAAAAGATTCCTTGGTTTCGAACCAATTGCAAGGCGCTCTTGCCTTCTTCAATTAAAATAGCGCTGGTGGTCGAATAGACCACAATCAAGCCCAAAATAGATAAAAGCAAGTAAGGAATCAAGATGGAATAATTTAATAAGTGCCTCTTACTAATCTTCATAGTATCACCACTCTACTAGGATACAGACAAATCTGTTCCAAATTCCGTTTTATTTTCTAGTTTTGATTGCTATTATACCATTTTTTCAGAAAGAAAAAAACTCTTACCTTACAATCCTTCGAATTTTACTGTTTTTACAGAATTAAGGCAGAATTTGAAATCGTAAAACCATTTTGAATAAGAGTTGCTTCAATCCATTGACTCCGACTAATTATGTTGCTTTCGTGAATGCCAAAATCAGCCGCAATTTGTTCATAAGTGCACTATTCTCGCATGTATTGAATAGTTACCATGAGGAGATCGTCTAGGCTTAATTTGGGTTTTCGTCCACCTTTTGCGCGTTTACGTTGATAAGCTGTTTTTAACACAGCTAACATCTCTTCAAAAGTCGTGCGCTGAACACCTACAAGGCTCTTGAAACGGCTATCGCTTAATTGCTGACTTGCTTCAGAATTCATAGTTTTATTGTATTATATTTTGTTTCGCAGAAAGTCTATTATTCCTTTCGTTCAAAGGTTTCTACGCTTTTAGCAACAAAGCTACACACTGAGCGTTTCGGACTTACCTTATCGTTTCGTCGTAAACTCCTTACTCTACGACAGCTATCCCATTGGCGGAGAATCTACTTCTACTTCGCTGATGACTCAGCTCGTACAAGCAATCCTACACACTCCACGTGATGCGTATGCGGAACTCAAAAGGTTTGGGGAACCTTTTGAGGATTAACTTCGTTTCTCCAACAAGCTTACACACTCCACGTGTGGTGCTAGCAAACTTCTATATTATAGAATGAAAGTGACTGAGTTGTTGTTTAAAATTAAACTTCAGAATGAAAGTATATACTATCTTGTATCAAATGGCTATTTAAAATAAATATGTAAAACTATTTATTACTAAAATAGTTAATCATATACTCCTATAACACTACAATCTGTAAAAATAAAAACACAAAGTTACCAGTAGTACCTTTTCTCACTTAGATATTGTTCCTTTTGTTCTCTAGAATTTTCATGATTTCTAATTCCTAGTAATTCATCTGTTGAAGAAACTATTGGGTCTATCCAGTCAGCTTTGGATCTAATCCAATCAATTTCATCCTTACTAAGTTTCCCCGCTATCTCCAGTTTATCAGCCATCAATCTTAAATCATTTGCTGTTTTAAAATCTTCTAGCATATTCAGAAGAGACATTGTCCGCTTCTTCTCTTCTTCGATTCTATTTTGTAATTTTCTTTTTCGCTCTTGTTCCTCTTCGTATAGTCTTGCTTTCTCTTCACGTTCAAGGCGTAAGTTCTTAACTTTATAATACTCTTGGTAAATTAAAACAATTATTTCTGGGATTGATTGTTCAAGTGTGAATTCTTTAGTATCTTTAATGTATTTACCATCTATTATCTTAAATCGAAAGTTTTCATTTGGAATATAGTCATACTTCTTTATTCTTGGTTTAAAAGCATATCTATTAAACTTAACGCTATCATTGTACTTCGCTAATTCTTTAGCTTCTTCTTTTGTTAATTCATGACTTACTTTGTCTGTTGATTCTATAACTTCAAAACGAACAATATCCTTATCAATTTGAATATCCCAATTTGAAGTTACATTATCACCGATTCTTTAAATAACAGTAACTAGTGTATCTAAAAAGCGATATAAGCGTGGAAGAGAATTTAGTGAAATATTTTTTACAAATTTAGGTTCTTTTAAATCATTATATCTGTGCCTAGAATCAAAGTAAGGATAAGAAGCAGCTTTTTCCCTCTTATTCCACTCTGTAATTTTATCTCTTAGATTAGCTACGGATTTATGTAATCTCTTATTTGGAGCCTGGTTTAGGTTTGAAACTGCTTCAATAATACGCTCTATTTTATCGTCGTCTATAAATGATAATGAACTTCTTATACTAGTTGTATCAAGTTTAACAGTATCTCCGTTTTTATCTTCCATACTATCTTCTTTATGTTTAGCAGCTTTAATTCTACTGTTCTTTAAACTTTTTCTATCAATATTAACTTCATTTACGTCATTTTGTGGTAATGGAACGATAAATTCACTTAAGTCTTGTCCAGTATTCTTACGATACCAATAACTCCCCTTTGGAATTGGGATTTCAAATTCTTTACATTTCTTGAGTAAGTCAGAATAGCTTAAATCATATTTCAATGAAACTTGTTTTGCACTTATCTCCCAGATTTCTTCATAGAGTTCTTCTCTAGAAAAGGTCTTTATCATCTTCATTTGAAACACCTTTACCCTTATATTTTACATCACCGTTTTTATATTTACCAAGCGAAAACGCAAATTCAAAAACTTCTAATTCTTCACTTCTGCATTTTCGCTTAATATAAAAAGTAAATCTTGTTTTAATCCGTTAAATTCCTCTATAATTTTATCTAAACTAGTTTCAATATTTTCAACACGGATCTCTGATAGCTTACCATGATTGTATGAAATCATTCTTTCAGCGATAATATGATATGACCAACTCTCAGTGAAACGTCTGTCTCTTTCTTCGTTATGAATAGCAAAACCAATTGGAAGAAGATTATTTCTAAGACCTATCGCAACTGCTTGTGAACTTATACCTAAATAATCACCAGCAATTTTTAATGTGATTTTATTTAATTTTCTAATATCTTCGTCGGTATATTTCGGCATGTTAGTACTCCTTTGTTATAATTGCAAATGCAATATTATCTAATTTAAAATATCTTGATGGGCTGCTTCTAGTTGTTTTCCATAATAAAATTAATTTGTGGTACATCATTCTCTGAAAGTTAATAATCTAAAATCTTTTCAATGAAAAATTTATATTAAGCAATAAATAATCTCTTCAGATTAAGAGTTTCTATCTTTTAAAGTAAATCCATTTATCAATTCCATATATAGACGTAATAGTTATTTACTATCTAGGTCAAAACCAATCTGCCAAAATCCCATATCAAATATTTTCATTTGAGGATACAGCATATCAGCAACATTAAAATTCTTTTGAACTGAATCTAACTGTTCTATGTTTTTTTCATAAAAATCTACTAGTTGTAAAATAGATTTAATGTTATAGGTTCCACTTGCAATCTTTTGTGATCTTATTCCAGAAACAAAATATCTATCATATGCCGGAACACAACCGAGTGTCCCCATCAGTATCTTTGTGATTAATGTATCTGATAAGTTGTTTTTTAGTGCTGAACCTCTCACTTCACGCCTAATTTAATCATAATAAGTTGCAATAAATTCATTAATTTCCTTTAGCAATTTTTGGTTAGTTTCATTTTTAAAATCTTTACATTCTATTCCTGCTAGAGAATCATATTCATTGCTTAAGATTTCTCTTACTACAGGTATATGTACTCTATAATCCTTTTGTAATAAGAATGAAGAACCTCGATACATCCCCCAACTTGCTAAATAAAATGCAAGTTGTAAACTCAGGTAATCAAGATTCACATTATTCTCTTTTCGAGCTGTCATAAAATGTGAATAACAATGCTCCCATGAACGATATCTATCATGTTCATCAGTTTTCAAATCGTTATAAAACTCAGTTGATGATTTAATAATCATATCAATTGTTTCCATACTTCCTGCTTTCCTAATCAACTTTCAAATATATAGCGTTTTCATTATTTTCTTAATCTATTATATCATTATTCAAAACAAAAAACTGCAACTTACTCGTTGCAGATACACAGATTTAATTCTGTTCTTTTTAGAAACTTATATTTTCATTTTCAGGCATAGTAAAGACATCGTTTTTTTCAAAATAAGGTTTTACCATTTCTTTCCATCTAGCTTTATGAAAATTGATTGAGTTTAAAGGAGATAGGCCATAATTTCCCAATGCATAACCATCATTTACTTCAACAACAAGTGTTCTGCCATCACTAGTAACACCGATATCTAGTCCATAAGCTATTGGCGCATCTTTCCAACATGATATGGCTTTATCAATTACACTAGGATCAAATTGTGCATGATAATCACCTGTATAGGGTCGAACATCTAATACGCGACCATCTAAAACAAAACAACGCCATTCTGCTATGAATTCTACAACCTCACTAATCCATATAGGATAGTCAAAAGGTAGACCAATACCTATCAAATCACGGGTTCCGTTAACAACTCTTCCAGTAAAGACTTTTGAACCAGCTTTAGGCTTAATAAATTTTCCCCAATTATCAGGTATATTTACAATCTCTCCTAAAACACCTTCATAAATCTTTCGACCATAAAAGTCTTTAAGCTCAATAGGATAGTCATAAACCGGAACATTTAACCCCATCATTTTTAGTAATGCTCTGGTCTCCATTATATAATCTACAACTATATCTTTACTTGTTAACTGTTCTATTTCAGAAAAAGATTGATATAAAATAATTTCTTCTCCTTGTAAGTAGGCACCTACTTGAGCATTGTATTTATTAATTGAAACTTCACTTGGTAGTTTGCTTTGTCTAATATAAACAACCATTTCATCACTCCTACTTGACTAGTGTTGCACCTGTTTGTAAAAAAATAATAGCATTTTTGCTGTTATTTTTTTGAGTAAATAGCTCCCATAATATCATCGAAATAATCAACAGTATTAAGGAGTAATTCTATAACCTGGGACTTTGTTAGTCGTATTCCTCTTCTATCTCTAGCATCTTCTACTAAATTTTCAAGTTTATCTAGATTTTTATCATCCAAGCTAATCATTATTCTATTTTTATCAGTTGCCATTTTCTTCACCTCTAGTTAATTCTATCAAAAGTGTAACACTTGTGTCAACTGGCTTTTATAATACATTAGTTTAAAAGTGGAGAGGATTTTTAACACAGTAACTTTAAATCTTTGGTATTAAAAAATTTTCACAGTATTTATAGAAATAAAATCTGTCTCAAATAAGTTATCAAATCTAGTATAAATTATGAGCGGCTACTCTAATACTTTTCCTCTAAACAAGACAAAGGCTTACACTCAATGATTTTCTTACCCCCTTCGTTACAATGTTTTGACATTTTTACTAGCAAAGGTACATACTCACAAGGAACTTTGATCGACTATTGAATCTCTCCCACTTCTTCTTTAACATATCCTTCTACATCTTCAATCTCTACAAACATTGGGTCTAAGTGACACAAGAAATGCCAATTTTCTGCACCTTTTTTTCTGTAGAGAATCGCTTCACCGTCTTCACTTCCGAAAAAGCTTCTATCTACTTCATATCCACTGCCTTCTAGAAAGTCTTTTGCCTGCCGATAGTTTGCTTCTCTTGCTTCCACATAGGTTTTAACTTCATCGTTGTTAACGACATATGCATCGATTTTGGAATAGCCTTCAATTACTTTTTCGTTTGGTTCGGATAGATTCGAGATCTTTTTCCAAATAATGTCTACATTTTCCTTAGAGTCAAACATAAATTTAGAAAAAGGTACAATGTTTCCGTTATAGATAATTTCCATATAGTCTGGTAGGTTTGTAGGATTAAAAAACTCTACTTCAAATCCATCTTCTGTTTCTAAAGTATATCCAGGGATTTGTGCTACAAAAGTTTTCCCATCTTCTATGGAATCAAATGCGACTAAATCTTTAGAATAATTATTTTGAGATAACTCTAATATAACCATATATAACCTCTTCTAAATTGTCTGTAGATTGATTTTTCAGAACATAATACTGATTAGTTAGTAACCGTTAGGATATAGCAAATTCTTTTTTCCACCTTCTTAAAACATCATTTCAAGGCTACATACTCAGCGGTTCGCTGTTACCCTATCGTTTCGTCGTAAACTTATTACTCTACGACAGCTATCCCATTGGCGGACTCAAAAGGTTTGGGGAACCTTTTGAGGATTAACTGCGTTTCACTAACAAACTCACACACTCAACATGTGTTAATATTCTTCTTTTATACTAATAAACAAAAGGCAATGAAAATCATTTTAAAATGATACTGTGGAACGGAAAGATTTTCGCCAGTTGCAAAAGAAACGACATTCATCATTCCACTTGAAATTACAACAGAAAATTCTTTAACATCGATTATCTAGATAGACCGATTGTTACCTTCAATAATGGATATACTGATCTAAATTTTAAAATGTTGTTTCCTTACTAATTCTATTACTCGCCAATATAGTATAAATAAAATAACCAATAAAAATGACAATAAAAATAACATTAATTTTTAACACAAAATAGAGATTTAACAAATTTGCGAACGCATGAAATAATATACAGTATCCCACAGATTTCGTTTGACGGTAAAGAAGACCTAAAACAAAACTTAAAAATAATGTATATATAAAAAACAAAATAAAAGGAAATCCTTGATGACTTTCTCCAACTATAAACCATAAAGGCAGATGCCAAATTCCCCAAATTGATCGTACAATCAAATTAGATTGCCAATATGTATATTTTTTATCAAGTAACGGTTGTAATATTCCTCTCCACCCTAATTCTTCATGTCCACCACCAAAAAAAAATTAGTTGTATAAAGAATAATGGCATTAGATAAATTGATACTCCATTTAATTCTAAGGAAGATACAGAAAATAGTATCAAAATTGCTAACATATGAATAATGAAATAGATACTACTATTTTCTCTCTTATTAAATAAAAAATGTTTAAATTTTATATTATTACTTTTCAAATAAAACCCACTTGCAATAGCTGGTCCGAGTGCACCTATTATATGTAAAGTTCTCCCTATAAAAGTTTCTAATCCAAAAATATGAGATTGCGTAAAGATGGCAAGAATCCCCCAAGCTATATAAGTAATTCCAAATGTACAATAAAGATAATTTTTTAAATTCCTTTTATCAATTTCTGTCATTTTATCTTCCTAATCTTGATTATTTTATGAATAATATTTTTACTGCTTCTTAGTTGCTCTCGGTTATAACTACCTATATTCTATCACAAAAATAGGAGCAGTTTAATTGACTGTTCCTGTTTTTTTATTACAAATATTCTCGAACAATTATCGTCACAACAGAATATAATTCATAGTTTACGTTTAAGTACTATTTTGTTACTAACTAGCTAACAAAAAGAGTGAGGAAATCAAACGTTTCCACCACTCTTTTGTATTCTATTATAGATAAATCGATGTTCTTTCACTATCTATTTTCTCTGTAATTTCAAATGATTTATCTTTCAGATTAGCTCTTAATTCTGCCACTGTATTGGCATCGGTATTGGTCCAACTGATGTGGATAGTATTAGCGTCTTCCATGTCAACAGTAAACTCTCCATCAAATGCTGCGCTGCTATTACGGAATTTGAGCAGATTGAACAAGGACAACTGGGCGTTGAACTTCTCGCTCAATTTCTTCCAAATCATAATAGTGACGGTTGATGTTGCGGCCTTCTTTGGTTGATTCGAGCAATTCGATATCATTTTCTCCTGCCAACAAGCCAACGTAGTAAATCTGCGGAATACCTTGTGCAAAACATTGAAGCACACGTGCCAAGAGATAGGCTTGGCCATCATTTCCTAAAACTGAATAGTAGGTACAATTTATCTTATAAATATCCAAATTGTTGTAGTCCTCTGTTTTGACATTTGCTCCTTGGGCATAGAGGGCTTCTCTTGTCACCTCTGTTTCCTCATCTGTCAGCAAGTCCTTGACATCGACCACTCCGTGTCCAAGGTTGTAAATTGCTTGCGAGGGCAGATTTCCATCCAGTGAACAAGACGGTTGACATTACCTGAATAAAGAGCATGAAGAACCAGCATCGGAAGGGCAAAGTCATAGACATAGTAGTCTTGCTCAGCGATTTTTTGCTGAATGGTGTAATGTTCATGAATTTCTGGAAGAATTTCCACTCCTTTTGGTGCCAATAGCTGACGCGGAAAATGAAGCATTTCCCAAATATCTGGCTCAACAAAGAAACAGTTGGTGCCGATTTTCTTATTGGCGTAGGCAAAGGCGTCCAAGCGAATAATGGAAGCTCCGTGGTCCGCCAGCTGTTCCAGATTTTCCTGAATAAAGCGACGAGTTGTTTCTGTTGTCACATCGAGGTCGATCTGTTGCTCATCAAAGGTACACCAAACTTTTTCCTTACTACCATCAGCAAACTTGGCAATGCGATAGGGAGCACGTGGCTTCCGTTTGTAAATCAGGTCTACATCTTCCTGAGTCGGCCCACTGTTTGGCCAAAAATTTTTGTAGCGGATAAACAAATCCGCATAGGCAGACTCATCTTTCTTTTCTAGGAAATCAAGGAAAAAGGCGACTTGGCTGAGATATGGTTAATCATGAAATCAAACATGAGGTAGTAGTCTTGACTGAGTGCCTCAATATCGCTCCAATCTCTAAAAGCCTCATCAACCTTGGTATAGTCCATGGGTGCAAACCCGCGGTCGCCTGACGATGGAAAGAAGGGAAGAATATGGACCCCACCGACCACATCTTTCAAAGGGCCTTCTAAGACCTACTTCAAGTCTTTCAGATTTTTTCCAAGACTGTCTGAATAGGTAATTAACATTGCTTGATTTTTTACTTTCATAACTTGCTCTATTTACCTTCCTCAAAGCGTTTATAGACTGCTATAAATTCCTCAGCAATCGTTCTAAAACCTTCTGCACTCATTAACTGATCCTCAGCGTGCATCAGAAGTAGACCTGTTTGGCTTAATGCCCCATTCATTTCTTTTGTCAAAAGTGAGTGGTGAGCATTGTGTCCCTGTACAAATGCTTCTTCGCCTTGTTTAATTCTATCTTTAGCCTGCTCGAATTCACCCTGCTTAGCCAATTGAATAGCATCGATGTACATAGATTTTGCTGTTCCTACATAGGTGATAATTTGAAAACACACTTCGAGTACTTTTTCGTCCATTTTAATACCTCTCTTACCAATCTTCGTCTTCTAAATCGCTTGTTTCTTGCATTACAGCTTGTAAAGCTTGTTTATCCATCTGTTTAATAAATGGATAATAAACAAAGAAAGACATAACCAAAATAAGTGTTTGCAACAAGGCTGTTTTCCAACCACCGATGATAAATCCTGAAATAATTGGAGGACAAGTCCACGGAACTTGAACGGCACCATACATAGGTGTCAGTCCAAAATAAATCGCTGAATACTGGATGATACAAGATAAAATAGGCGTTAATATAAAGGGAGTTGCTAAAACTGGGTTCATTACAATCGGCAAACCAAAGAGCACCGGCTCATTGATATTAAAGATGGCTGGAACCATTTCAAGACGTCCAAGAATTTTTAGTTGTTTTGATTTTGCAAATGCAACCATGTAAACTACCAAACCAATCGTAATCCCGGCACCTGTAACATTGATAAATTGATCAAAAAATTGAATCGTCACAATATGACCACCATTGGCTAGATTTAATTCAAGGCCCTTATCTAAAATGGCTTGGTTTTCCAAAGCATTCGCCTGTAGCAAGCCACTCATGATGCCACCAACTACAGTTGAGCCGTGCACCCCAAACATCCATAAGAATGGTACAAGGAAACACATAAGCACCGCACCAAACAATGAGTCAGTCAAGCCTTGCATTGGTGTTTGAATAAGATTATAAATCATTTCAATCGTTGTGACCTTAAACAATTGTTCAACAAGTCCGACAAAGATCGTTGCCGCTGTGATGATAACAGTAGCAGGAATCAAGGCTGAAAATGCGTTGGCTACACCAGTTGGTACGCCATCTGGCATTTTGATTTTGATATTTTTCTTCAAAAACCAAGAATAGCTTGCTCCTACAATCAAACCAACGATAATGGCACCAATCATCCCTTTCCCGGAAGTCCAATCCTTCAGAATAATGTTACCAACTACATCCCCATTTTTAGAAATCAAACTGGAGGGCTGGATTAGCAAGAAAACTGCTAGGGCAATGACACCTGCCCCAAGCGGCTCCTGTTTTTCTAGCTTAGCATAGGTATACGCAATCCCAATGACTGTTACAATCGCACTGATATTAAAGGTTGCACCAATTGCTTGATTGAGAACAGGGGTAATACCACTAGTTTCTAACATCGTTGCTAGAGCTGGAACTGGAAGATTGGCCAAGATAAGAAAGATGGAGCCAACAATCAACAATGGCATAGAGAAAACAATACCATCTTTTATCGCTGTTACACCTTTGGTATTGACAAAGGCCATCATCCCATCAACAAACTTTTTAATCAGTTTATCCTTCATCATCTTCTCCTTATTTTTTCATCATGTAAGCTTGTTTAAGAACTGCCATACCGTTTGCAGTGCCATAATCAGCCATTGCAATCACTTCTACAGGAACATTGTGAGAAGCACAAATTTCTTTTGCTTTTTCAAGTTGGAAACCAACCTGTGGGCCTAATAGAGCCACATCAATATCTCCAACTCTTTGTTCCAATTCACTGATGGAATAAGCTGCAATTGTTGCATCTTTCCCTTTTTTCTGAGCCGCTTCTTTCATTCGCTCAACCAAAATACTTGTTGACATACCTGCTGCACAAAACAATCCAATATTCATTTTAATTACTCCTTATAATTCGTTTCCATTTGATGTAATCACTTTTTGATACCATGTAAAGGAATCTTTCTTCATTCGTTGCAAAGTTCCTTCGCCATTATTATTCTTATCGACATAGATAAAGCCATAACGCTTCTCCATTTCACCTGTACCAGCACTAACAATATCGATACAGCCCCAAGGGGTATAACCAATGACATTTACGCCATCTTCTTCAATCGCTAACATCATTTGTTCAATGTGTTGTTTGAGGTAATCAATGCGGTAAGAATCATGGATTCCATCAGGCTCTACCTTATCATAAGCACCGAATCCATTTTCAACTATAAAAAGCGGACAATGATAGCGATCGTATAAAAGATTTAAGCTATAGCGTAATCCCTCAGGATCAATCTGCCAACCCCAATCGCTTGATTCAATATAGGGATTTTTCTTAGTATAAACATCTTTGAAAAGTTCTTCTGTTTCCTCAGATGCTGTAGCAGTCACTGTATCACTCATATAGTAACTCAAGCCAATATAATCTACACAACCTTCTTTTAGAGTTTCTAGATCTTCTGGTAAAATATCCAGTTTGATATTATTTTTTCGACAAAAGGCCTCGATATAGTAAGGACGCTCTCCAAAAACATGAAGATCTCCATAGTGAAATAAACGATGCTCCATTGCCTTCTGGCTAGCAAGTATATCTTTTGTATCACATGTATTCGGATAAAATGGTACCATTGCCAGCATACAACCAATTTTGAAATTTTTATTGATTTTCCGACCCAATTGTACAACTTTTGCAGAAGCCACTGACTGATAATGGATAACCTGCTGTAGTACCTCAACTGGATTTTCATCTTCTTGATAAATGACACCAGAATTAGTCCATGAGCACCAAGGAACATTAATTGCACCTTGATTATTGATCTCGTTAAAGGTCATCCAATACTTAACTTTGTCCTTATATCGTTCCATGACGACTTCCGCAAAACGAACAAAGAAATCAATCAACTTGCGATTACGCCAAGCACCATACTTAGTAACTAGATGATAGGGCATTTCAAAGTGACTGAGTGTGATGACCGGTTCAATTTGACGAGCTAGCAGCTGATCAAATAAATCATCATAAAATTTCAACCCTTCTTCGTTAGGTTCTTCTTCATCTCCATTTGGGAAGATACGAGTCCAGGCAATCGAAGTTCGAAAACACTTAAATCCCATCTCAGCGAATAATTGTATATCGTCCTTATAGGTTCTGTAAAAATCTATTGCATCATGATTCGGATAATATTCGTCAGGTAAGACGCCATCAGTAATCTGTCGAGAGTGGGTAGCACTTCCAACCGTCATCACATCGGCTATCGAAATGCCTTTTCCACCTTTATCATATCCTCCTTCAATTTGGTGAGCAGCAACTGCCCCACCCCATAAAAAGCCTTCTGGTATTTTTGCCATTTTACCAATCCTTTCTGTATTTTGTACTAGCGCTATGAACAAGTCTATTTTATAACATACTGTATCTGCTGACAATAGATATTGAGATAGAAAATAAATGTACAGTCGAACAATATTTGTTACATAAAAAAAACAAGAGTTTTCACTCCTATTTTTTTAAATAAACTTGGTAACGTAAGGATTCTAAAAAATAGACAACTGGAATCTGAGTGGTCAAATTAGTGGAACGTAGCGAGGAATCTGCGTAGGCAACTGGCATAAAGTAGGATAAATTTATATCCGATAGCTGTGATAAAGTGGAAATATCTGTATTTGTCAGACTAACAATCTTAGCATTTCTTTCTTTGAATCCCTGTACCAGAGTTAGAACTTCTTCTGTCTCACCGCTGACACTTAGAGCAATAACCAAAACATCCTCCAAATTAGAATGATGCAATTTCAGAGAATAAAATGGGTTAGTAATAGCAAAGCTAAGAATACCGATTCCAGAAAAAAGATATGAGCCATATTCTGCCAAACTTAGACTAGTACCCACCCCTAAAAAGATAACTTGTTTGGCTTGAACGATCAAGTCTGCTATCTCTGATAGTTGTTTTTTTAAAGCTTCATCTTGGACACTAGTCTGTAAAAATTGTATTGCTGGAATATCAATAGGAAAGTAGTGACGATGTTTATTTTCCTTATCTTCCGACCTTGACAAAGCATATTTTAAATCATTGTAGCTATCAAATCCCATCTTTTTCGCAAAACGAATGATGGTTGTTGTCGATAGATTTATAGATGTCGATAGCTCTCTGATAGTCATCGTAGCAACTTTATCTCTATGTTGCAATATAAAATTATACACGCTTAATTCACTATTATTTAGCCCTTTTACTTTATGATAATCAAATAAATTCATAGACACCCTTATGCTTTTGTAGTATATAGTTGTTTCATTAACATTTCAATAATAAGAATAACAGGTACCTGCGTCGTAATATTAAACCCATTTAAAAATAATTGAGGAACATGATAGGTTATGGAGCAATCAGATAGCCTTGACAATGTTGATTCCAATGTATTTGTGATGGCAATAACTGGACAACCTTTTTCCTTTAATTTTTGTACAATTTTCAATGTTTGAGAAGTCTCACCAGATTCGGATAAGGCAATGACACAAGTTTTTTCCATACTGTTTTGTAGCACTGGTTGCCAAGGATCTTCAATACACATACTAAATTTGCCAATATTTGAAAAATAGCGCGCTCCATATCGACCTAAAGTTCCAGAGGAACCAATTCCGACAAAAACAATCTGTTCAACTTTCTTTAAGATTGCCACAGCCTCCATAATCAGCTGCAAAAAAGTATCTTGCTCAGTATAATCAATGAATAGCTTCAAAGAATGATTGTTTTGATTGTTTAAAATAATTTGCTCATTTTTTAAATATTCTTTATAAGCAATCTTAAAATGGCTATATCCATCAAATCCTAGATGCTTGCAAAATCGTTGTACGGTTCCAACTGATACATGTGCAAGTTGGGCCAATTCCTTGATTGTCATAGAGGATATATTTTCATTTTCTAAAATAGTTGTATAAATAGCATTTTCTAAGTCGTTAAAACTTGCTACAACCTCATAACTAAACATATAATTCCTTTTTCTATCTCTATTGATTTGCTTACAATGTAACAAAAAACTAATAACCAAAGTGTTCCACACTAAAATAATGGAGAGCATAATGGCTATAAAACCAAGTCAGCATTAAAATCTATTAGAAAACCAGACGAATCAGATTTGTCTAACGAGACATGGTTAAGAGAAAATACTTTAAAACAGTATTGCCTTATGTCCTAGATTATATCATATTTTTGAGCATACTTTGAGTATTGTTAGTTAATTGACTTAAAAGAAACATAACAAGAGCTTATCTCTATTAAATTGTATCAATTTCAATCGCCCATTCTGGAGATATGTAAGGTGTGGACGTTTCTATTCCCACAATCTCCTTGTCAATGGAAACAAACACGTACCCACAGGGTAAATGGAAATAGAAACTGATAATTTCTAGCTATCACTTCTATTCATTCCAAAAATTTTCTCACTCTGATACTTCCCCACGCCAATACAAAAAGCCTTGCAATCAAGGCTTTTCGTTATCCCTTTCATTCAAAGGTTTCTAGGTTTTTACGAGCAGAGCAACACACTCCACGTGGTGCGTCTGCGGAAAAAGATCAACCGGCTGGACTTTCTTCAATTCATATCCCAATTCTTGGTAGAGTTTGATATCACGCGCCATGGTTGCGACATTACATGAGATATAGGCGATGCGGTTAGCTCCTGTTTGGGTACTAGCTTTGATAAAACTCTCGGTGAGTCCTTTTCTTGGTGGATCAACTAGGATAAGGCTTGGTTGAATTCCATCTTTAAGCCAATTCTTCATGGCGTTTTCAGCTGTGTCACAGACATAGTTAGCATTTGAAATATTGTTCAGTTGAGCATTCTTCTTACTATTCTCAACCGCTTCTGGAATTACTTCAACACCATAGACTTCCTTGACGTGTTTCGCAACAGAAATACCAATCGTCCCGATACCAGAATAGGCATCAATGACCACATCATCTTCTTTTAATTCAGCAAAGTCAATAGCTGTTTGATAAAGTTTTTCAGCCATTTCAGTATTGACTTGATAAAAGGCAGGGCCAGCGATTTGGTAGTCATTTCCCAACATCTGGTCAGTGATAAAATCTTGTCCATAAAGCGTACGCCATTCCTTACCAAAAATAGCATTAGTGTTCTGGTCATTGATATTTTGCATAACAGACACAATCTCTGGAAACTGCTTGATGACTTGTTCAATCAATTGGTCAACACGAAAAACTTTGGGACGAGTTGTCACCAAAATGACCATGATTTGCCCTGAATAGTGCCCACGACGCACCACAAGATTTCGAATCAAGCCAGATTGTTCCTTTTCATCATAAGGTTTCAAATCATAACGACGTAGCAAGTCACGTAGACCTACTACTACCTCATCAATCACAGAATCTTGTATAAAGAAATCTTCCAAAGGCATGAGGTCGTGGGAATTCTTACGGAAAAATCCTGTTTCCAAAACACCATTCACTCGACGAACAGGGACCTGTGCTTTGTTACGGTACTTGACTGGATTTTCCATACCTAAAGTTTCAGCAACCTCTATATCATCAATTCCAGCAATCTTATATAGACTGTCTTTGACTTGCTTGGTTTTAAACTTGAGCTGTTCTGGATAGGCAAGATGACCTAAATCCGCGATTCCTGAACGCAGGTAAGCCAAATCTAAATCTTGATTACGGTGTGGTGATTGGACAAGGTATTCTTCAACTTTCCCAAAACCAATCTTTTTATTAACCTTGAGGACACGCATAAGGATTTTTTCACTCGGTAAAGCATTCTCAACAAAAAATACCAAACCATCCACCTTGGCAACTCCTGCCCCTTCATGGGTCAAGTCAACAATCTCAACTTCTACAATATCATTTTTCTTTAACATTATTTTCTCTTTCTATTGGCCGACAAAAAAGACGGCAACGTTAGGGTTACCATCTATTATACCATGAAATTTCTTAAGAACCAAAACTCTTGAAGAAGTTGACAATGGCTTGCCAGAGGGAACTTAAGAAGTTCCCACCGTCCTCTAGCGCCTTATCAGCATCAAAGTTAAGGTTGATATTTTTAAAACTGTCGCCAGCTTGTGAAACAATACTTTGTTTAAGGTCATTTAGAGTTTTAGTGAAGTCTGTATTGCTAAGAATATCACTTTTTGAGAGATTCAAAGCAAAATTGATGATGATATTGATTTGGTTTCCTGTTATAACCTGATCAAGTTTGTAATTTTTCAAGGTATCTTCAACAATTTTACGGACATCTTCCTCTGTCAGATTTCCCTTACTTTCTTTAGCTTTGGCGAGTCCTGACTTAATATCTGCTAAGGCAACGTTTAATTTATTAGCATCATAGCCTGTTTTGTCCTTGTTTTCAGCATTGATATCGGACAAAGCCTTTAGCTCTTCTTGAGCCAAATCTTTGTTGGCTTGTGGCACCTTGGCTCCATTAGCTTCTAGAGAATAATAAATCCCTGCTAAAGCACTCTCACCTGTAACTGGAATAGGGGCTGCTACAGTGATTTTAGCATGTTCCACACCCAAGGTTACTGCTGCATTTCGGTACATATCCTGAGTCACCTTAGTGATGTTCTCTGGTGTTTCAATCTTGACCTCAAGTGGCGACTTGTCACCTAGTTTTTGAATCTTGGCTGATGAATACAATTGTAAGCTAGAGTCATTGGCCACATTCATAATCTTAGAATAGACATCAGGTGTCATGGTCTTGAGTTCTTTGGTGTCTGTTGAGGCATTGTAGCCTAGTTTTTTAAGGGTTTGATTTTTTTGATCTTCAGACAATGATGAACCTAGGACATATTCAGGTTGAACATAGGTTTCATCGATAACTTTTTGAACATCTGTTGCTGCATGGGCGCTATTCATAGCTGTTACTGCCCACAAGACCGCAGCACTGGTCAGAAAGAGTTTCTTTCTCATAGGGAATTCCCTCCTTTACCTTTTTAGAGTAATATATCTATCTTAAAGAAAACTTATAACAAAAACACCTGGATTAGCCAGATGTTGAAAAGAGAGTGAAACATTTGATGATGTAAAGGTTAAGATGAACCTGCCTAGAATAGTAATAGTTTCCTCCATTTACATAAAGTTCAGCACCGTGAAAAATGGAAATAGGGTGAATATAACTATAAGTCTTTCCAGTGGTATTACCAAGCAAGGGAGCAACAGTCTCACGAGAGTACTGTTTGGCCAGAGCCAAGGTATTTTCCTTGCCATTTTGGGCGATAAAATCGATATAGGCTGGTCCAAAATTATAGGCTTGAACAGCCGTCCAGACATCAACACCCTGCTTCTGGGCCAGATAGAGATTGTCTGTCAGAGTTTGAACGCCTTGCCGAATGCTAGAGGCGTTATCATTTATGGTGTTGGTGGAACCACTGGCAGACTCACTAGACTGCATGACGTCGCCTTCTTTTCCTTTTGTTTCGGTATAAATCATAGCGAGCACAAGCTCTTCGTTTGCTGGGGTGTCTTTTTCACTCAAGATTTCTCGCACCATGGGTTGATAGGTCATAACTTGCTTAACATCTTGGTGAATGCGGTAAGCTTTATATCCAGCAAAAAGGAAGACTGCTAGTACAAGCACTCTTCGAATTCGTTTAAACATTATTTACTTTGGATATCCTCGATATTTTTGATTAAGATAGAGTAGGTTCCATTGTCGTTTTGGATAAACTCAACAGACTCGGCGTCTTGATAGACGTTATTGGGAACGATGAGCTCAATTCCATTTGACAAGGAAAGTTTTTGATTTTCAAATTTCTTTAATTGGCGACTGGCATCAATTTCATCAAATTGAACAGGTTCTGGTACGGCTTCTTTGACTTGGTCAATAAAGCTCAAACGAGCCGTCAGATTGTTGTCAAAAAGGTCATTGGCCAGTTTCTCTGGTGACAATTCATTGCTTTCTTCTAGGTTGTTGAAAATCGCTGATTTGACCTTGGATTGAAATTGAAAATCATCTGTGTTAAAAGTCTCAGCAATGCGCTGTGCTGTTTTTTCCAATTCCTTGATAGATTTCTTAGGAGAAATCTTAGGAGCGACAGCAAGAAGATTATCTGAAAAATAGTTCAAGAAAGCCCCGTTATACTTGATTCGTTTTTCAATCAGATGGTACTTGCGACTCTGAAGATTAACCACCAAGGCCTCATCAGCCCCTGTTCCAAATCCAGGCAGGTTATTCTGAGTCAGCTTGATTGGATTATCAACTTCTCCTCCGAGGTGAGTCAAGGTCTCACGCAGGGCAATTCTCAAGAAAGCGAAATGTTCCACACCTTCTTTAGACAATTGCACAAAAATCAAGTCATTGGTCTTGAGATTTTCAGAAATGCTAAACTCCTCTTTCCAGAGATTAGCCAGTGTTACTGATGTCTCCAATAAATCGTCTGTGATGTGATTGAAGAAGGGATTTTCTTCCTCGAAAATCCCAGTCTTGGCTTCATCTGAATACACACGTTCAATTTTTTTACGCAGGTATTCTTCGATTTTTGGAGTAATATTGAGAAGCTTATCCGCTAGGAACAGCTCGGTATCAGCCGGACTGAACTGGTGAATAATGGCTTTCTTAATATAAATGTCCATAAAAGTTTTAGTCCTCGTATAATGGGAAGGCGTCTGTCAACACTTTGACTTCACTTCTCACTTCTTCTAAGACAGCTTCATTTTCTGCATTCTTAAGGGTTTTAATGATGAGTTCAGCCACTTTGCGACTCTCTTCTTCACCAAATCCACGCGCAGTAATGGCTGCAGATCCGATACGAATCCCACTTGTCTTGAATGGTGACAAGGTTTCGTAAGGGATTGAGTTTTTATTTAGGGTAATATTGACTTCATCCAGCAAGTTTTGGGCAACTTTTCCGTTTTCTACAACTTTAGTCACATCCACTAGGAAGAGGTGATTTTCAGTCCCACCAGAAATGATACGGAAATCAGTGTCTTGCAAGAAAACATCTGCCATAGCCTTGCTGTTCTTGATAACATTAGCAGCATATTCCTTGAAGGCTGGATCTAATACTTCTTTGAAAGAAACAGCTTTAGCTGCTACAACATGCTCCAAAGGGCCGCCCTGAATACCAGGGAAAATAGCTGAATTGATTTTCTTAGCAAGTTCTTCGTCATTAGTCAAAATCAAACCACCACGTGGTCCACGAAGGGTTTTGTGGGTCGTTGTTGTAGTGATATGAGCGTATGGTACTGGGCTTGGATGAAGGCCAGCCGCAACCAAACCAGCGATATGAGCCATATCTACCATGAGCTTAGCACCAACGGCATCTGCAATTTCACGGAATTTTGAAAAGTCGATAATTTGAGAATAGGCTGAAGCACCTGCTACGATCAATTTTGGTTTTACTTCTTGGGCTTGCTTCAATATAGCATCAAAGTCCAATAATTCCGTTTCAGGATCTACACTATAAGAAACAAAGTTGTAGGTTTGACCTGAGAAGCTAACTGGAGCTCCGTGGGTCAAGTGTCCACCTGCTGCTAAATCCATCCCCATAACGGTATCACCTGGCCCAATCAAGGCCATGTAAGCCGCACAGTTGGCTTGGCTTCCTGAGTGAGGTTGGACATTAGCAAATTTTGCACCGAAAATTTCTTTTGCGCGTTCAATAGCAAGAGTCTCTACCACGTCTACCACATCCGTTCCACCATAATAACGGCGGCCTGGGTAACCCTCGGCATATTTGTTTGTCAAGATAGACCCTTGAGCTGCCATAACAGCCTTGGAAACTACGTTTTCCGAAGCAATCAACTCGATATTATTCTGTTGGCGTTCTTCTTCTTTGGCAATAGCATTCCAGAGATCAGCATCGTATGCTTTAAAATCATCTTTGTCAAAAATCATAGGTCTTCTCCTTTTATTGTGTGACTAGTCCATTAGTTTAATTTTCTTATTAGAAAATCAAACTAAAAGATGCAAATAAACCGTTTCTGCATTTTATCACAAGTATAACCAACTTTTTCATAAAATGCATGAGCACCCAGACGATGATCGGCAGAGTTTAAGCGGATAAACCCATAACCACGTCTTTTTGCTTCTTCTTCCAACCCTTGTAATAAGCTTTTACCAATACCTTGACCTTGCGCTTGAGGTGAAACTGCTAAAGCTAAAATATTAAATCCTGCTTTAGAATAAAGTGATTCATAGACCTCAGCGTGGACATATCCAAGCAAGGCATGACTAGCTTCATTCTCATAGCCAAGTAGGAAATGATGGGAATCCTGAGATAGTCTAGCAAATTGACTAGCCATGTCCTCTGGACTAAAAGAATAACCCAAAGCCTCTTGGTTGATCTCACATATAGCGTTCACATCAGTTTCTCTTAAATCTCTTAGCATCTCATTCCTCCTCAAAAGAAATCTCTGGCAACTGAGCAAGAATATCTTCTCGCTTAATGGCCCCTTGGCGTAAGATTTTCACCTTGTCTCCAGACAAGTCCAAAATAGTCGAATCCTGTCCAGTTAGAAAAGCATCGTCTTCTAGACCCAAAACCTCTTGGTCAAAATCCTTCAGAATTTGTTCAAAGGTTACACCACTTGACTGACCTGAAATATTGGCAGACGGCCCAATCAAGGGTCCCGTCTCTCTAATCAAATCAAGCGTGATGGGATGACTAGGCATCCGAAATCCCACCGTTGCGAGACCCGAATTGACCCAATAAGGAACTCGGTCATTAGCTTCGAGAATAATGGTCAAGGGACCTGGTAAAAAGGTCTCTACAAGTTTTTGAAGATAAGTTGGCTGATTCTTTGAAAAGTGCAAGATATCCTCTAAAGAGGCAATATTGAGATTGAGTGCCTTGTCTCTAGGACGACGTTTGAGCTGGTAAACATGGTCAACTGCTTTTTCGTCTAGCGCCTTGGCAAAAAGACCATAAACCGTCTCTGTAGGCAGAACGACTGCTCCGCCCTTTTCCAACTCTTGTCTAATCCTGTCCATCATCAACCACGACCATCCTATCTTGACCAAATTGGTCCTTGAGTGTTCGTACTCGCTTTTCAGGAAGATGTTTCCTAAAAAGTTCAGGAACACTTTGACCTTGCTTGTATCCAATTTCAAGGTAAATCTTACCACCATCTTTGAGATAGTCTTTTGCATCTTCCGCAATTCTACGGTAAATAGCTAGGCCATCCTCATCTGCAAATAGAGCTAGATGAGGCTCCGAATGCAAAACATTCAAGCCGACCTCTGACTCATCTTCACGAGAGATATAGGGTGGATTGGAAACAATTATATCATATTTTTCAGAAATTTCTGTAAAACAGTCAGATTTTTTTAAAAATATTTGAAGATTTTGATTTTTAGCATTTTCGCTGGATACATCTAAAGCATCTTGGGAAATATCTGCTGCTGTCACTGACCAATCTGGTCTGTTTTTTGCTAAGGCGAGAGCAATAGCTCCACTACCTGTTCCAATATCCAGAACTGAAAAATTCGTCTCAGGATTTTCAGCTAGGATAAGCTCAACCAATTCCTCTGTCTCTGGACGAGGGATCAATACTCGTTCATCCACTTTTAGCTGCATTCCATAAAAATCTGCCTGTCCAATGATATACTGTGCCGGTTTATGAGCTGCTAACTGTTGAAAAATTCCTTTTACAAATACTTCTTCCTCTTCCGTCACTTCCTGCTGGAGGGCAAAAACAAAGTCTGTAAACGTGAGGTCTTTCAGACTACGATAGACAAAAGAGAGGCTTTCTGCTTCCTCTCCTTTTCTTATCAACTCTTCTTCAAAATCTGAAAATAATTGAGCTAATTTCATTATTTGTTTAATTCTTCTAATTTTTGTGTTTGGTCATAGAGCACCAAGGCATCCACAACTTCGTCCAATTTACCAGATAAAATAGTATCTAGTTTTTGGAGGGTCAATCCAATACGGTGGTCTGTGACACGGTTTTGTGGGAAGTTATAAGTACGGATACGCTCTGAACGATCACCAGTACCAATTGTTGACTTACGCTCAGCGTCTTGTTCATCCTGAGCAATCTGAGCAAAGTGGTCAGCCACACGTGCACGGATGATTTTCATGGCTTTTTCACGGTTTTTCTGCTGGGTACGTTCTTCCTGCATCTCAACCTTGATATTGGTTGGCAAGTGAACGATACGAACGGCAGTCGCAACCTTGTTGACGTTCTGTCCACCAGCACCTGATGCATGATAGATGTCGACACGAAGGTCTTTTGGATCAATATCGTATTCAACTTCTTCCACTTCAGGCATGACAAGAACTGTCGCTGTCGAAGTATGTACGCGACCTTGGCTTTCTGTCACAGGGACACGTTGCACACGGTGAGCACCAGATTCGTACTTGAGTTTAGAGTAAACAGATTGACCTGAAACCATGGCAACGACTTCTTTGAAACCACCGACACCATTCATAGAAGCTTCCATGACTTCAAAGCGCCAGCCTTGGGCTTCCGCATACTTTTGGTACATGGTTAAAAGATCTCCAGCGAAAAGTGCTGCTTCGTCTCCACCAGCTGCTCCACGGATTTCAAGGATGATATTCTTGTCATCATTTGGATCCTTTGGAAGCAGCAAAATTTTCAATTTCTCTTCGTACTCTTCTTTTTCAGCCTTGGCATCTTTGAGCTCTTGCTTGGCCATTTCTTCCAAGTCCGCATCTCCACCTGATTCCTTAATCATTTCTTCAGCGTCAACGATGTTTTGAAGGACTTGTTTGTACTCACGGTAGGCTGTTACGGTGTCACGAGTGGAAGCTTCTTCTTTCGAAAGTTCCATGAAACGCTTGGTGTCCGAAACCACATCTGGGTCACTGAGCAACTCTCCTAGTTCTTCATAACGGTCTTCTACAGCTTGTAGTTGATCATAGATGTTCATTTTTCTTCATTCTCCTTATTGATTTCAGGGGCAAAATAATGTTTACGGCAAACCGAGATATAGGTTTCATTACCACCAATCTGGATCTGTTCTCCATCGTAAACGGGCAGTCCATCCTGTGTACGCAAAACCATAGTTGCCTTTTTCTTACAATACTGACAGATGGTCTTGATTTCGTCAATCTTGTCTGCTAAGAGCAGGAGATACTTGGAACCTTCGAACAGTTCATTGCGAAAGTCATTTTTCAAACCAAAAGCCATGACAGGTATGTCTAACTCATCAACAACACGAGCTAGATCGTAAACATGATGACACTTAAGAAACTGGGCCTCATCAACCAACACACAGTAAGGTTTTTCTGATAGGTCTCGGATATAGCCGAAGATATCAGTTGTTTCCTCAATCGCAATGGCAGGGCGTTTCATGCCAATACGACTCGACACATAGCCAACACCGTCACGAGTATCAAGAGCTGAGGTCATAATCACAACACCTTTTCCTTGCTCCTCATAGTTATAGGCCACCTTGAGAATCTCAATCGTCTTACCAGAGTTCATGGTCCCATAACGATAATACAACTGTGCCATGTTTCTTGCTTCACGTCCATTTCTAAATTTTTGCTACATTCTAGTATATCATAATTTTCTGAAGCTTTAAACGGCAAAATGTGGTAAAATAGAAGAAATCAAAACTAGTGGAGGAAGCCATTATGCCATTTGTACGCATCGATTTATTTGAAGGACGCACGCTCGAGCAAAAGAAGGCTCTTGCTAAGGAAGTAACAGAAGCTGTTGTTCGCAACACTGGAGCCCCTCAATCTGCTGTCCATGTCATCATCAACGACATGCCAGAAGGAACTTACTTCCCACAAGGAGAAATGCGCACCAAATAAGCTAGCTTAAGCAGAATTGCTTAGGCTTTTTCAATCTCCAAGTGGCATCCATTGAAGAAATAGTTCAAATTTGTTACAATTTGAAAAGAGACTTGGAAAAATTTCCAAGAAAAGAGCTATTAATTAAAGGAAATATTATGATTACACGTGAATTTGATACCATCGCTGCCATCTCTACTCCACTAGGTGAAGGAGCTATTGGTATTGTCCGCTTGAGCGGAACAGAAAGTTTTGCAATTGCGCAAAAAATTTTCAAAGGGAAAGACTTGAGTCAGGTTGCTAGTCACACTCTCAACTACGGTCACATCGTTGACCCTCAGACAGGAAAAGTCATGGACGAGGTTATGGTTGGAGCTATGAAGTCTCCAAAGACCTTCACTCGTGAGGATATTATCGAGATTAACACCCACGGTGGGATTGCGGTGACCAATGAGATTCTCCAGCTAGCTATCCGTGAAGGAGCTCGATTGGCAGAACCTGGTGAATTTACCAAACGTGCCTTCCTAAATGGACGTGTGGACTTGACCCAGGCTGAGGCGGTCATGGATATCATCCGTGCAAAGACTGACAAGGCCATGAACATTGCAGTTAAGCAATTAGACGGCTCCCTTTCTGACCTCATTAACAATACCCGTCAAGAAATCCTTAACACACTTGCCCAAGTTGAGGTTAATATCGACTATCCTGAGTATGACGATGTTGAAGAAGCGACTACTGCTGTTGTCCGTGAGAAGACAATAGAGTTTGAGCAATTACTAACCAATCTCCTTAGAACAGCCCGTCGTGGTAAAATCCTTCGTGAAGGAATTTCCACAGCCATCATCGGACGCCCCAACGTTGGGAAATCTAGCCTCCTCAACAACCTCTTGCGTGAGGACAAGGCTATCGTTACAGATATTGCTGGTACTACTCGAGATGTCATCGAAGAATACGTCAACATCAACGGTGTCCCTCTCAAATTGATTGATACAGCTGGTATCCGTGAAACGGATGACATCGTGGAACAAATCGGAGTTGAGCGTTCGAAAAAAGCCCTCAAAGAAGCTGACTTGGTTCTACTGGTGCTAAATGCCAGTGAATCACTGACTGCGCAAGACAGACAACTTCTTGAAATTAGCCAAGATACCAATCGCATTATTCTACTTAATAAAACCGACTTGCCAGAAACAATTGAAACTTCGGAACTCCCTGAAGATGTCATCCGCATTTCAGTTCTTAAAAATCAAAACATCGATAAAATCGAAGAGAGAATCAACAACCTCTTCTTTGAAAATGCTGGTCTAGTCGAGCAAGATGCAACCTACTTGTCCAACGCCCGTCATATTTCCTTGATTGAAAAAGCAGTTGAAAGCCTACAAGCTGTTAACCAAGGTCTTGAACTGGGGATGCCAGTTGACTTGCTTCAAGTTGACTTGACTCGTACTTGGGAAATCCTCGGAGAAATCACTGGGGATGCTGCACCAGATGAACTCATTACCCAACTTTTTAGCCAATTCTGTTTAGGAAAATAAGAAAAATCCATTATCGTTCGTGCGGTCATGGATTTTATTGTCTTATTAGTAATCTGGTCTTAAGACACCTGTTACAGTTGCCTTAGTCGCTTCGTAGTCGCCATCTACAACAACCTTGATAATGCGTTTGGCATCTTCTTCTGGTGCTGGAACAAGAGGTAGACGAGTTGGTCCAGCTGCAAATCCCATATAGTTAAGAACTGCCTTGACAGGAGCAGGACTTGGATAAGAGAAGAGGGCATTGACCTTAGGAATGAATTTACGTTGAATAGCTGCAGCTTTCTTCATATCGCTTTCTGCAATAGCAGTAAACATCTCGTGCATCTCATCTCCATTTGTATGAGAGGCAACAGAAATAACCCCATCCGCACCAAGATTCATGGCATGGAAAGCATCTCCATCCTCACCAGTATAGACCAAGAACTCTTCTGGTTTGTGCTCAATCAAGTAAGCCATATTAGCCAAGCTAGTACATTCTTTGACACCGATAATATTTGGATGATCAGCCAAGCGAAGCATGGTTTCTGGAGTCAATTCGACAACCACACGACCTGGAATGTTATAGATGATAATTGGTAGATCCGAAGCATCTGCAATGGCTTTAAAGTGCTGATACATCCCTTCTTGAGAAGGTTTGTTATAGTAAGGTACAATAGCAAGTCCAGCAGCAAAACCGCCAAATTCCGCTACTTCTTTGACAAACTCAATAGAGTCACGCGTATCATTAGTACCTACACCCGCAATCAAAGGAACGCGTCCATTGACAATCTTTTGTACAGCCGCAAAGAGTTCCAACTCCTCATCGTGGGTCAAGGTTGGACTCTCAGCAGTGGTCCCTGCGAGAAGAATTCCATCCGTATGATGGGCCAATAAATGCTCAATCAAGGCTGGAATAGCATCAAAGTTGATGGAACCATCCTCGTGGAAGGGAGTAATAAAGGCTGTGATGATTTTACACTCTTTTAAATCTTGATAAGACATGAAAACACCTCTCTATTTCAAAGAAGGAGTTCATCTGAACTCCTAAACGATATGACTATTTTAATTCAAATTTCAATTCGGCAGTTGGACGAACCAATCCACGTTCGTGGAGAGTTTCAGCAATCTGAACTGAGTTCCAAGCAGCACCTTTGAGAAGGTTGTCTGAAACAATCCACATGTGAATTCCTTTTTCAGCATCCAAGTCTTTACGGATACGACCAACAAAGGTATCACGTGAACCAACTGCATTGATAGCTTGAGGATAGATTTGATGAGCTACATCATCTTCAAGAACAGCGCCTGGGAAGGCTGCGATAGCTGCTTTTACTTCTTCGATTGGAGCCACTTCTTTTGTTTCGATATAAACTGACTCAGAGTGAGCTGACAAGACTGGAATACGAACACATGTTGCAGATACTGCAATGCTATCATCTTCCATGATTTTCTTAGTTTCCTTGGTCATCTTCATCTCTTCGTAAGTGTAATCATTGTCAGTGAAGACATCGATTTGTGGAAGAGCATTAAAAGCGATAGGATAATGTTTCTTATCACCACCTGAAGGCAAGATTTCCGCATGCAAATCACGTGGGTTTACACCATCATTCAAGACTTCACGAAGTTCACGTTGTGTCTCAAGAATTGCTCCCATACCAGCACCTGAAACTGCTTGGTAGGTTGAAACAATGATACGGTCCAAGCCCCATTTTTGGCGAACTGGCTCAAGAGCCACCATCATTTGAATTGTTGAACAGTTAGGGCAGGCAATGATCCCATTGTGGGCATCAAGTGCGTGAGCATTGACCTCTGGAACAACCAAAGGAACGTCTGGATTTTGACGGAAGTAAGATGTATTATCTACTACTACCGCTCCAGCTTTAACTGCGTATGGTGCATACTTAGCTGATGTCGAACCACCTGCTGAAAAGAGAGCAATATCAACTCCCTCAAAAGCTGTCTCAGTCGTTTCTTCAATCGTAATATCTTGGTCTTTAAATTTCAAAGTCTTGCCTGCTGAACGTGCAGAAGCAAGTAAACGAATTTTATCGATTGGAAGTGTTGATTCTTCCAACATTTTTATCATCTGAGCACCGACAGCACCTGTCGCGCCGACTACAGCAACTGTATATCCCATAAATAACCTCTTTCGGAATTTTCTAAAAATTTCTATAATAGAAGTATTATACTACTTTTTCCATGAATTGCAAAGCTTTTTTATCATTTTTTGAAAAATAAAAATCCCCAGTCGCTAGACCAAGGACTAAGAGGCATCTTCATGTGATAAGCAGGTTCACACAACTCATCAAGGTCCGCTCCTGCGTTATGACCTCCTTATGCTCAATAGTAGTCCGAAGACTACCTATCGACTCATCGCATATTCTATATTACTAGAGATACTTGATTTTGTCAATAAGAAATTTTTTCGATCGAGTATAACAAAAAACTCTCGTATTCAAGAGTTTCCCTATACATATCATGCTAATTGCCGGGATTGAACCGGCGACCTCATCCTTACCATGGATGCGCTCTGCCAACTGAGCTAAATCAGCTTACTTAAGAAGTATACTATATTCAGAAAAACTTGTCAAGTTTCCTTAGAAATTTTCCATAGGAAAAAGCCAGGTAAGAACTACCTAGCTTATCTTCTTCTATTTACTTAAATCAATTCGACGACCAATTTTACCAATAATAATCGCTCCAATAATCAATGAAGCAAATTCACCGATTCCTGTTGTAAACCAAGTAAGGAAGAATGGTAATTCTGCTACAATATTTAACTCTGCAGCGATAGTAAACATGGAAATTGAAAAGAGGATTGAAAAGAAGAAATGATCTTTTCGAATCAATCCGTTAAAGAGGTAATCCTTGCTATATTTTGCAAAAAGCCAAACACCTAAACTGAGGAATACTAAGGTTGAACCACCACCAACAAAGACATCTAGCAGTCCGAAGCTAAAGAAATTAGCAATCATACAACCGATGGTAACTCCGATGATGTACTTAGGATTGTAAAAAGCCATAAAGTTCATCATTTCTGAAATACGAAACTGATAAGCACCATAGCTGATGGCATTTAGAGGCGGTGTGACAGTCAAAACGACGTAGATAGCAGCGACGATTGCAATATCTGCAACATCACGAATAGTTAATTTTTTCATCTTTTCTCCTTTGGCGGTTGCCCGCGTGTAATATGCTTGGTGAAAGAAGCTAAGCACCAAGGGTTGCTTTATTCAACCTTACTAGTATAGCACAATAGCCTGCTTTATGCTATACTTAAAGCATGAAAAAACCTATTCAAAAATTTTTTAACAATGAAATCTTAGCCTATCTCTTTTTTGGCCTTGCAACAACTCTAGTTTCGATTCTCTCACGACTAGTCATTTATCAACTAAGTCATCAGGAACTCCTTGCTACTGCCCTAGCAAATATTATTGGTATCCTATTTGCCTTTATCACAAATGATACGATTGTATTTAAGCAAGCAAGGAAGAATCGACTTATCCGTTTATTGAAATTTTCTCTTGCTCGCCTTTCTACTTTTCTGTTAGACTTGTTTTTAACTTTTCTCTTTGTAACCCAATTTCCTCACATCATAGGTCAATTCGTAAATGAAAACATTGATAAGATAAATGCTATTGAAACAATAATTGCACAAATACTCATTATTATCATCAATTATATCTTGAGCAAGGTCTATATTTTTAGAAAATAATGCTCCATTTATGAGCCTTTTAATTGCCTTCTATAATGATTTAGGATACAATGAAACACGAAACGTTGAAAGGAAAACAGTATGTTAAAAAATCTAAAATCATTCTTGCTTCGAGGAAATGTGATTGACCTTGCTGTCGGTGTTGTCATTGCCTCTTCTTTTGGTGCTATCGTTACTTCACTTGTAAACGACATTATCACTCCTCTTATTTTAAATCCCGCTTTGAAAGCTGCTAAAGTCGAACGTATCGCTCAACTTTCTTGGCATGGAGTCGGCTATGGTAACTTTTTAAGTGCTATTATCAATTTTATCTTTGTGGGTACCGCCCTCTTCTTTATTATCAAGGGTATTGAAAAAGCACAGAAACTGACTGGCATAAAGGAAGAAAAAACTGACGAAAAAAAACCAACCGAATTGGAAGTCCTTCAAGAAATCAAAGCTCTTCTTGAGAAAAAATAATCGTTTAAAAGGATCTAGCGCAAAGAAAGCTAAATCCTTTTTTCTTTACTCTTTGGGTAACTTGCCTGCTTTCTCAAGCATTTTTTTGATCAAATAAGGCATCTTAACATTCTCCCGCCCTTTTTTCTCAATCAGTTTTTTCACAAATTCTGGCATTTGTAAATCTTGAGATTCAGCCAAAATGTTTTTCGTCTCGTCTGAAGGAACTAATTCATCAAAGGTTTCTTCTTCCAGGAGAAATTCCTTAAACTCTTGATGTTCATTGGCTCTGACTGTATTGAGCAAGGCATCAATTAAACGAGAATCCGTATTTGGCATTGGTGGACGATGGTAGTTCACACCCAATTCTTGACACAAGTCATAACATTCCACATCATTATCAAACAAGACCTCAATATGCTCGCTAATGAAGCTGATAGGAACAAAAATATAATGGTCTGGATGTTCTGTCTGTTCTCTGAGATACTCCAAAACATCTGGCTTAATCCATGGAATCCCAATATCACTCTCACTCTGCCAAGTATTGGTATATTGTTCAGAACTCAAGCCTAGTTTTTCAGCGACTAACTTGCTATTTTCGAAAATTTGGTCAATATATGGGTCACCAAAATCCAAGGCAAAAATGGGCACACTGTGGGCTGAAAAGATGACTTTAAAGCTATCCTGCTTTACTTCTTCTTTTAAAATCTTAGCAATTTCATCTGCCCAATAGTTTAAGAGCTCTTCTTCCTGATACCAGTCCTTAATGACCAAAAATTGAATTTGTTTGCTTTCTAAAAATTTTTCATAGCCCATGACAGAGTAGAAAGAATAATGAGGCTCCAAAATCAAACAAATACACTGTTCAATTCCGTCTGCTTCCATTTGACCGATCACATCTGGAATAAAGGGACTGGAAAACTTATTAGCAAAGTAGACACTGTATTCATTCCCCAGCCTAGCTTCTACCAAGGCAACCTCTTGACGGGTAATTCTTTGCAGAGGTGTGCCCCCAATTCGTACATAATTATCATAGAGTGTTTGAATTTCATGGTCTTGAGGTCTCACTCCACGACGAATATTTGTGAAAAAATCAGCCACACCTTCAAAGGTAATCTCTTCTGGTGAACCAAAGGTCATCATTAAAATTGCTTTTTTCATAATCGCTTCCTTGTGATATTTTTATCAAGTTTATTTTATCATGAATCCACTGATAAGTAAACGCTAACATAGCAGATTGCCCTAACTTCTGTCTTTTGTTTTTCTCTTCTTTCTATGATACAATGGAAAAAATGAATTCAAAAGGAGTTTTTTATGACTTATCCAAATCTCTTGGACCGCTTCTTGACCTACGTTAAGGTCAACACGCGCTCTGATGAACACTCTACTACTACTCCAAGTACACAGAGTCAGGTTGACTTCGCAACCAATGTTCTTATCCCTGAAATGAAACGTGTTGGACTTCAAAACGTCTACTACCTTCCAAATGGTTTTGCTATTGGAACCTTGCCAGCCAACGATCCGTCTTTAACACGTAAAATTGGCTTTATATCTCACATGGATACTGCTGACTTTAATGCCGAAGGAGTCAATCCACAGGTAATTGAAAACTACGATGGTGGTGTGATTGAACTAGGGAATTCTGGTTTCAAACTCGATCCAGCTGACTTCAAGAGTCTTGAGAAATATCCAGGACAAACGCTCATCACAACCGATGGAACAACCTTGCTAGGGGCTGATGACAAGTCAGGAATTGCTGAAATTATGACTGCCATTGAATATCTGACTGCTCACCCTGAAATCAAGCACTGTGAGATTCGTGTTGGTTTTGGCCCAGATGAGGAAATCGGTGTTGGTGCCAATAAATTTGATGCAGAAGATTTTGATGTGGATTTTGCCTACACTGTTGATGGTGGCCCACTAGGTGAGCTTCAGTACGAGACCTTCTCAGCAGCTGGGGCTGAATTGCATTTCCAAGGCCGTAATGTCCACCCTGGTACTGCCAAAGGGCAAATGGTCAACGCCCTTCAGCTAGCAATTGATTTTCATAATCAACTTCCAGAAAATGACCGACCTGAGTTAACGGATGGTTACCAAGGGTTCTACCATCTTATGGATGTGACTGGTAGTGTCGAGGAGGCGAGTTCTAGCTACATTATTCGTGATTTTGAAAAAGATGCCTTTGAAGCGCGTAAAGCAGCTATGCAGTCTATCGCTGATAAGATGAATCAAGAACTTGGGAGCGACCGTATCACCCTCAATTTGACAGATCAGTACTATAATATGAAAGAAGTCATTGAAAAAGATATGACTCCAATTACCATTGCTAAAGCCGTTATGGAAGATCTGGGTATCACTCCTATTATCGAACCAATCCGTGGAGGGACAGACGGCTCTAAGATTTCCTTTATGGGAATCCCAACCCCTAATATCTTTGCTGGTGGCGAGAATATGCACGGTCGTTTCGAATACGTTAGCCTTCAGACTATGGAACGTGCAGTTGATACCATCATTGGTATCGTAGCTTATAAAGGCTAAAAAGACGAGGTAGCTCAGCTACTTCGCCTTTCTGTTTATTCTGCTGGTTTTTCTTAGTTTCCAGTACTTGTTGCAGATTATGCTGTTTCATTTTCTGAAGTTGATTCAGCAGGTTTAGAATCTCTTGCGTTGCTCGGTTTGTTTTCGTCGCTAGCAGTTTCACTGTTAGATTCCGTAGCTGTTGATGTTTCTGTTTCGGTACTTGTCTTATCACCATTTGCTTCAGCATTTCTTGCTGGACTTGTTTCTTCACTTGCGCTAGCTTTTGACTGGATTTGGTGATTCAAAACTAGAATAGCTTTTGTCAATTCAAGTAAAGCTGCTTTGTCTTTACTCTTAGCAGAAAGTTGATCTAGTAATGCATCCACTTTATCAAAGTCCGCATCAGATCCATTATTACTTTCTAAATAAGAGTGAAGCGATATGAGAATATCGTAGAGTTTTTGATAGAGTACAAGTGTCTGAGGATCTTGCTCTGCATTTTCCTTTTCTTGTTGAAGGGCACTAGCGATACGAGTCAATACATCTTTTACCTGGCTGTTTACTTCATCCAAGTCTGCATCAGCCTTGTTTGTAGCAGCTTTGAGATTTTCTACTTCTTCTGCCAAGGATTGTCTGATTCCTTCTTCTTGGATTTGCTCCAAGAGTTGATTTGCCTTGTTCAAAAGACTTTCTACTTCTTCCTTGCTATCTGTCGCAGATTATTGGTTGCTATCTACCATGTACTCCTAAAACAGGAGAGTTATAATCCAAGATTACAAGGCCTTACAGAAATAAGAAATCCAGATAAGACAATGTTCGTCCAAGACGCTATTCGCTTCGCACAGCAGCACGGATTCAATATGCTTTAATTTTAAAGTTTAGGTGTCAAGACCTCTTTTTAGTGTGCCCAAAATTTAGAGAAGTAATCAATCAACTAACTTTTATTTTTTTCAAACTTTCAGTAAACTGTCCTAAGGCTAACTCAATCTGTCTTTGTTTGATTGGATCCTCTTTATAGACGTTTCGACTTTCAGCAAGAAGTTGATCTACTTTTGCTAAAACTGTTTTCTCATCAAAGGCCCCAGGCTGATAGTTGGATTTCAGGGCTGGAATCTTGTTTTTCAAGGCTACTTCATATCCCTTAGTTTGCACCTTGATGTAGTGATTGTGGTCTCCGTAACTCATGACAAAACCTGATTCATCTTCAGCAATAATACGATTGGCATCAAAGCCGTGTCCACCTTCTTCATGTTCCTCATGTGAAACACTAGGATTGGCTGCAAGAGACGGCGAAGGTGCTACTAGACCATTGTTTGGAAGAGTCGGTTGCCCAATTACGGTCGATTTTGGAATGTAATGGAAATGATCACCATGTCTTACAATATAAGCTGTTGCTGTTTCCTCGACAATATCTTTAGGATTAAAGATATAACCATCAGATGTTGAAGAGATAGGCTTATTTGTAAGTAATGAGGCATGATTCAAAGTAGATGGACTACTTGAAAGACTTCCTAGACTAGACGCTGCTTCATGAGGTTTTTCATTTGTAGAGACCGTAGAACCAGTTCCGCCTATAGGCACCATTCTAGCAATCTTTTCTTCTAAAGGAGAGAGTTTGCTGTAAGGAATAAAGTGATAATGGTCGCCATGCGGAATCGCAACTCCATTTGGCGTACGACTGATAATCTTAGCAGGGTCAAAAACCAGACCGTCTGATTCACTGTAACGTTGGTCACTAGGTGAATCGTAGAGTTCTTTCAATAGACTTTGGAGATTTTCAGCTTTGCTTTCTGGCTTGCTAGTTGATTCTTTCTCTATAGCTTGATTAGTATTATCACTAGCTGTTGAAGAATAGCTTAGCTGACTTGGTTGCGTATTTTTGCCAGCTAAATGAGCTTTTGCTGCTGCTAATTCACTAGCAGACAAATCACTTTTTGGAATGTAGTGATAGTGACCTCCGTGAGGAACGATATAAGCATCACCCGTATCTTCGATAATATCAGCTGGATTAAAGACATAATCATCATCTGTCGTATAACGTCCCTGAGACCTTGCTACAGCGACATCTGAGCTGACCTTCTCATTATCTTTGACATGTTCTTGTTTTTGACGATTGATTTCATCTTTGGTTCGAACATTATCAGCATGAGCTGCATCTTTCAGGTAGACATAATATTTTCCATCGACCTTGATGATATAGCCACCCTTGACCTCATTAACAATATCAGCGTCTTTAAGTTGATAGTTTGGATCCTTCATCAAGAGTTCTTCACTAAAGAGGGCATCATAAGGAACTTTCCCATTATAGTAATGATAGTGGTCACCGTGTGACGTTACATAGCCCTGATCTGTAATTTTGATGACAATTTGCTCAGCCTGAATTCCTTCTTTCTGGCTAACCTGATCTGGTGTCAAGTTTTCACTTTTCTGACTTGACTGACTGCCATCCACATAAGAGACACGATTATTGTCCTTATTTTCCTGCGAACGATGCTGGTTTTGTCCATAGGCACATAGACTCAAGGATACGATAACAGCTGATCCAGCTGCTATATATTTTTTACTGAATTTCATAAATCCCTCATTTCAATAAATGATGAAACTTTTTCTTAACTTCTTTTTTCTCGGTTAAACAATTTTTCTAAACCGCTTATTTAACCATTTAATTAACCAGTAAATAGTTTACTATTTAAAATTATAGAGAAATGAAATAAGAATAGGACAAATTGATCAGGACAGTCAAATCAATTTCTAACAATATTTTAGAAGTCAAGGTGTACTATTCTAGATTCAATCTATTATACTTCTGTCAAGTTTCTGTTACTTTCTTCTAAAAAAGAGAAGCAACACGAAAGGTTACTTCTCCATAAAATATGCTTCATTCTTTTTACTACTATATAGGAGTCGGTTGACTCTCTTTTAACAAAGCCAAGAGCCTATCTAATTCTGCTGAAATAGTGTTACTGTCTTTCGTTCCGAAAAGAAGACTGCTGTTTAGACCAGACAATGTCTCCATAGCATTTTGGCGAGTACGAGAATCTGTTACTTTTTCTAGCAAGGTCTCCGCCTCTGCTATCTTAACGTCAATAACAGAACGCTCTACTTGTGGAACTTCATCCTCATCTGTAGTATCTTCAGCTTCTTCCTCTGTCTCTTCCGCATCAGTGCTTGGTCTATAAAGATTATCTGCTGAAGGATTTAAACCAGCGTGATTCTCTTTTTCATCAGATTCAGAATGAGTTGGCTCACTTACTTCATCATGTTCCTTATCTTCATCAGGTTTACCGTTTTGGTCTGCCTTATTTTTACGAACATGGTCGCTAGCATTACCCCAACCATTATCTGAATGAGGACGTTGGTCAGGATGTTCAACGTAGTATTTCACTGTCGCAAATAAATCTTCTAAGGTATAGCCTTCAGGAGCTGAGTAAAGTCCTTCATCAAACCATGCAAACTTAAGGTTATGATAGTGATCAAAGTGAGGAATTATAAAGTGACCATTTTGTACAGCTACAGTATACTGTAAATGATTCGGTATTTTTTCTAATGGTACCTTTTTCTCAGCTTTTACGCGGTTATAGATAGCTTCTGTCCCTGTTGCCTCTGGTTTTGCTTCTGTTGCTTCAGTAGAATTTGGAGCTTGTAAGCCTTTTTCTTTAGCATAAGCCTGAGCTGCTGCTCTTTCAGCTTCAGATAAGCTGTCTTTTTTAATCCAGTGGCTATGGTTCAAGTGTGGAGTGACGTAGGCATTTCCTTCATCACTTTCAATATCATGCTCATCAAAGATATAGCCATCCTCTGTTGTATATTTACCTGCTAATTTCGCTAATTTAATTTCATCGTCTGTATAGGCAATTTGAGCATTTGGTTTGCCAAGTCGCTCTGGATGGGTAATTGGTGCTAGGAATGCCAATAAATCATCTACCAATTTTACTTTATTAGAAGATTCATCATTCAAGCGCTCTGCTAATTTGTCTAAAGTTTGGAAATCAGAAACGCGACCTTTATTTTCAGACAAGGCTTTATGAGCCTGGGTTAACAGATTGTAGGCTTTATCATAAAATTCTTGGTCACGAGAAGCGACATTTTCTTTTTTAGCAACTAGAGCATGTGTCTCTTGAGTTTTCTTAGACAAGAGATTTTCAATAGCATCAATCTTATCCTTAGCCAAGTCTTTAGCAAAAACATAGTGACTGACACCAGCAATTTCCACAACATATCCTTCCCCAACTTTTCTAACAACCTGTTCTACTGTAAAATCAGTTTGTTTTTTCTCAGTTGATGGTTGAGCTTGCGGTTTTGGTGCTGGTTTCAAATAATTCATTCCCGGCAAGACTGCACCATTTTGTCCCTTAATAGCTATCATACGAGCCAATTTTTCTTCCAAAGGTGACATTTGTGAATAAGGGATAAAGTGATAATGGTCTCCGTGCGGTACAGCAACACCATTAGCTGTACGATTTGTTATTTGTGCCGGGTCAAATACTAGTCCATCCGATTCTACATGGCGTTCTGATAAGGGTTTAGCATACAATTCACGTAAAAGGCTTGGAATGTCTTCCCCTTGATTTTGATGATAAGTTGGAGTGACAGTCAAATTGTGGTTCTCTGACAAGCTTGGTTGAGCTGGATTTGCATTATGACTAGAACTTGAAGAAGGACGAGACCCCTGCTTCCCATTCCAATAGGCTTGGGCTGCAGCCAATTCTCCTGCAGACAAATCACTCTTAGGAATATAGTGAAAATGATTTCCATGCGGTACAACAAAAGCGTCACCTGTATCTTCAATCACATCTGTTGGACTAAAGACATACCCATCATCCGTTGTATAGGCTCCTCCAGTTGCTCTATTCGGTGCCTGCGTATTGAGATTAAAGTTTGCTTTAATGGCTGAACTTGGTTTCGCAGGACTGCTTGGTTTCGTATTATCAGAATGCTTTTGAACTGGCTGACCTCCAATTGGTAGATTTCGAGCCAATTTTTCTTCCAAGGCAGACATTTGCGAATAAGGAATGAAATGGAAATGATCTCCGTGAGGTACTGCCACACCATTTGCAGTACGTTTTGTAATCTGTGCTGGGTCAAATACTAATCCATCAGACTCCACATGACGTTGGCTAAGTGCCAAAGCGTACAATTCTTGAAGGAGACTAGCTAAATTCTCATTTTGACTCTCAGGAGTTGTTGTAAGATTTTGAGGAGTTTCAGATGGACTCGTTCTCACACTAGATCTTGTTTCTCCCCTGCTAGAACGATATTCAACCGTACTTAATTGACCGCCTTTTCCAGATAAGAAGGCTTGGGCAGCAGCTAATTCACTGGCAGACAAATCACTCTTAGGAATATAGTGGAAGTGATTGCCATGAGGAACAATATAGGCATCGCCTGTATCTTCAATGATATCAGAGGCATTAAAGATATAACCATCATCCGTTGTATAACGTCCTTGGGCTCTGGCTGCAACTACCGCCTGATTGTTTGAACCGCCACCGTGATTACTACTATGTTCCTGCTTCTGACGTTTAATCTCTTCTTTTGTCCGAATATTATCCGCATGGGCCGCATCTTTAAGGTAAACATAGTATTTACCGTTTACCTTAATGACATAACCACCCTTGATTTCATTGACAATGTCTGAATCCTTCAACTGATAATTCGAATCTTTCATGAGGAGCTCTTCACTGATGATGGCATCATAAGGAACCTTGCCATTATAGTAATGATAATGGTCTCCATGAGAAGTCACATAACCTTGATCCGTAATCTTGATAACAATTTGTTCAGCATTGATTCCCTCTCTCTTACTGACTTCATCTGGTGTTAAGTTCTCTGCCTTTTGACCAGCCTGATTACCATCTATATAAGCAACTCGATTAGACTCTTTCTTAGCCTGACCAGCTTGGTAACGACCAAGTTCATAGGAACAAACACTTAGGGCAAGAACTGCCACTGAACCTGCTAGATATTTTTTATTGATTTTCATTTTTTCCTCACTTTAATTCTTCTGCTAGAACACTTATATTTTCTTCAAGATTTTCTAAATAGGTCTTGTCATTTTGTGGGTCTGCCTCTAAAGGATTCAGAGTTTTAAGACCTACACCTGTTGATTTGACAAGAGTTTCAGCTACTTTTGAAGAAGCGTTACTTTCTGTAAAAATCGTTTTAACCTTATAGGTTTTAACAAATTCCTGAATTTCTGTTAGTTGTCTTGGACTTGGTTCTTGTTCCGGAGAGATACCTGCAATACCAAGTTGATTGAGTCCAAATCGCTTAGCTAAATAAGAAAAGGCTGTATGTTGTGTTACAAATGTTTTCTGAGTCGCTTTTTCAAATTTAGGCTGGAATTTCTTAGTCAATTCTTGAGCTTTTTTGATAAAGGCTTGCGCATTTTTTTGGTAAGTTTCTTTATGCTCACTATCCGCCTCCGAAAGCTTATCAGCGATAATCTGAGCTTCTTCGCCAGCTTTTTCAGGATCTAGCCAAGTGTGAGGGTCATAGAGCGTTTTTTCATCAACTCCATCCCCTGCTTCTACATCTTCTAGCCCTGGGACGCGGTCTAAAGTCATTCCCTCTGAAGCCTCTAAAACCTTCACTTTGGATTTTTTTAGATTGGGATCTAAACTTCCTGCCCAAGATTCGAGCGTATGTGAATGGTAAACAAAGACATCTGCATCATAGATGGCTGCGATATCATTTGCCGAAGGTTCAAAGGAGTGAATCCCACTACTTGACTGAATCATCCGAACATCATTCAAGTCACCAGATACTTCCTTAACCATAGCATAGATAGGATAAAAACTGGTCACAATTTT
This sequence comes from Streptococcus sp. 3874, assembly GCF_013276425.1. Taxonomy (NCBI): domain Bacteria; kingdom Bacillati; phylum Bacillota; class Bacilli; order Lactobacillales; family Streptococcaceae; genus Streptococcus; species Streptococcus sp. 3874. Next base: position 66,560 of record NZ_VMLA01000054.1, read on the forward strand.
CATCCCCTTTCCTGTCTGACTTTCCTTTTGACTACAGGCTCCTAGCAATAAAAGAAAGACACTTAACAAGACTAAAAATAAATTTTGTTTCTTCATGAACAACTCCTTAACTGTTTAATTAACTAGTAAACATTCTACTCCTAAAAACTTAATCTGTCAAGATATTTTTAGAAAAAATTTGAAATTTCTTTCACATATAAAAATCTGCTGAGTTTCAACAACTCAACAGACTTTTACTTTATTCTTCTATGGTAGAATGCTTATAGCCATAAGTGAAGTAAATAATACTTCCTACTAACAAGGCAACTAGGAAAGCAATCCAAGTTTCCATATTATACTGTAACATAAAGGATAAACAAATGATGATTGATAAAATCGGTAACAGGGGTACCAAGGGTGTTTTAAATTCCCCAGCTTTTGGCATCCCTTTTTCTTTCCGTAAGCGAATCAGGCCGTAAGCCAGCATGATTAAGTAGGCCAAGGTACAAATGTTTAAGAAGGCTGCAATACTAGCTAGCGGGAAGATTCCTGCTGCTACTGCTGAAGCTAGACCTGTTAAAATAGTAGCATTCTTTGGTACCTTGCTAGTCTTCGTTAGTTCTTTAAAGGCGGCAGGCATTAAGCCATCGCGCGCTAAACTGTAAATCATACGCGATAGGGCATAGGTCATCGAGATACAAACTGTAATCAAGGTCAAGATAGCCACTAATGACACATAGTTGGCTGCCCAACTGATCCCAACGCTACGAAGGGCAAAGGCAACGGCATCATTGACATTTAAATGACTATAGTGAACCACACCAGTCAAAACAAGCGTCACCAAGGCATAGAGAATGGTTACGATAGAAAGCGATAAGACAATCCCTCTAGGAATATTTTTTTGAGGAGTCTTGACCTCATCTACAGCCATAGAGATGGATTCAAATCCCAAAAAACCGAAGAACATCAAGGAGGCACCAGCCATAATACCAGTACTAGCACCATAGATTTGTCCAAAACCATAAGGAGCAAAATTACTCCAATTATCAAGTTTGATATGCCAAATTCCTACTAAAACAAAGAGAGCTAAAGCCGAGAATTTCAAAATAACTAGAATAGAATTAAAGCGTAAGGCTGCTTTAGCATTGAGTAAAACAAGCGAGGTCACCAAGACCAAGACAAGAATAGGCAATAAATCAACAAATGTCCCTGCTTGAGGATTAAAGGTACCATTTAAAGGCTGAGGAAGGGCTATCCCGTATTGAGAGAGCAAGCCTTTAAAATAAGCTGCCCAACCCGAAGCTACGCCTGATATGGCTGTCATGAACTCCATCATGGTTAACCAACCAGCCAACCAGGCTGGGAATTCTCCTAAAATAGCATAGAGATAACTGTAGGCACCACCTGTAGCAGGTACTCGTGAAGCAAATTCTGCAAAAAAGAGGGCTGATAATCCCACACACAAGGCAGAAATGACGATTGAAATCACTAGGGCTGGACCAGCAAGTGTGGCAGCTGCAGTACCTGTAATTGTAAAGATGCCTGTCCCTACCATGGCTCCGATACCCAGCAAAATCAAATCCCATAACTTCAAATGCCTGTGCATCTCCGTTTTATCCAAACTTACATTCTTTGTTCTAAATATATTCATATTTCTTCTCCAAATAAAATGATGATTCTATTTTACCATAAATATAGGAGATTTGTGACTATTTATAAAATATTTTTCTAAAAAAAAAATCTGACTACATCTTGTAATCAGATTTTTATCGATTCTAGTTCATTTCTTTAAATGCTGCTTCTGCATCCGCATTACTGATAGCACCAAATTGAATCTTTCCAATCTTTCCTTGACTATCAATTAGGTATTCTGTAGGAATGCTTCGAATTTGATAAGCTTGGAAGGTTGTTGCTTTAGTATCATAAAGAACTGGGATATCTTTATATCCTTGTTCTTGGAACCATTGTGGGAATTGATTAACAGTTTTTTCACCTTGAATTCCTGGTGCAATGACAGTAAGAATTTCAAAATCGCGATCTGGTTTTGCAGCTAATTCCATCAACTCAGGCATACTTTTCTTACATGGACCACACCAGGAAGCCCAAAACTTCAAGTAAACCTTTTTACCCTTAAAATCAGATAACTTGACTTCTTTACCATCCATGGATTGCAAGGTGAAGTCTGGAGCATCTTTCCCAACAGCAATTTGCTGTACAGGCGTTTCTTGTTTTGGCTGTTGTGGGGCTTGAGTTTTTTTAGTTTCTTCCTCACCACAGGCTATCAATACAACTAATGACAAGAGACTTAAGCCAGCAAACATTACTTTTTTCATCATTTTCTCCTTTATTCAAAAATTCCAGCTAGAACATTTACTTGTCCTAATAGTAACAAAATTCCCATTAAAATAATGAGGAAACCACCAATTTTCTTCATTAGCATCATATGACGTTTGATTTTACTAAAATAAGGCATGACTAGACCTGAAGCTAGAGCCAAGACCAAGAAAGGAAGAGCCATCCCCAGAGTGTAAATAAGAGTATAGATAGCACCTTGCCAAGCTCCATTGCCTCCAGAAGCCGCAAGCGCTAAAACAGAACTTAAAACTGGACCAATACAAGGCGTCCAACCAAAGCTAAAGGTAATACCGAGTAAAAAGGCTGACCAATAACGATTGGCTTCTGATTTCTTAAAAGTAAAGCTTTTTTGAACCTCTAATTTCTTAAAATGAAAAATTTCCATCTGGTGAAGTCCCAAAATGATAATAATTGTTCCCATAACATATCGAAACCAATTTGCATAGAGAATATGACCAAAGTAACCAGCACCAAAGCCTAGAATAAAGAAAATGAGTGAAATACCTGCGATAAAGCAAAGTGTTCGAATCAAGCCTGACCAGAGAACCTTTCTCCCAAATAAAGAAAAGCTTTTTGCGCTTTCCTGATCATCCAATAAAATCCCAGCATAGACTGGCAGAAGAGGAAAAATACAGGGAGAAAAGAAGGACAAGACCCCTGCTAAAAAAACGGAAATTGAAAATACTATCGTTTCCAATAAAGAACCAACTTTCTTAAGATTTCTAATCCTATTTTACTATATTCAATTTCATTTGTATGCTTTCTGCTACGCAAAATCGTATCGGGCACTACTGGACCAATCTTTTCTTTTGCTAGTCAAGGCGGATCTTATCCCCCAAAATAGCCAAAAAGCAACGACAAGGGTTACTCGTCGCTGCTTTTGTGAACGAAAATGTCTTTTAGATCTGACATTTCATAAATCAAGTTTTACTTGAGTTTGGCAAGGATTACTTTAAGCTCCTCTACTAGTTTAGCTTCTGTCTCTGCTGAGCCATTTTCCTCTTTCACGAAATCAAGGGTTTCTTGGAGAAGGTTTTGGGCTTTAGCAAGGACTTTTTTATCTACTTTTTCTGCATCTAGCTGTCCAAGAACTTTTGTCAATTCCGTGCTTAATTGCTGGATTTCTGACTCTTTCTTACGGCGAACCAACCAGAAGGCAATCACACCTAGAAGGGCGAGTAGACCGACTACAATCACTCCTGCTGGAACTGAGTTTGTTTCAGTCATCTTATCTGAATCCTTACTATCTTCCGTTCCTTGTTTGGCATCTTTCTTGTCCTGTGCAGGCTTGCTGTCGCTAGCATTTGCTTTCACATCTTTGAGAGAGTCCAAGGCAGCCTTCACAGACTCTACTGCAGTACGTAGACCTTGCTCTGTCAAGGCACTATCTTCCAGAGCTTTTTGAGCATCTAGGAGGACCGCCTTGGCTGCATCGATTTTCGGATTAGATACTGTTGCCAAAGCTTTCAAGCGTTGGTCTAACTCTTGAGTCAAGGCACGAAGTTCAGACTTGTCAACTTGCTCTTGAGCTGGAGCTTGCGTGCTCGTTGAGCTAACTGAAGGACTTGCTGCCGCTCTAGGTGCTTGAGTCGGAGCTGGAGCAGGACTTGCAGGTTGACCCGAAGCAGTTGGTTGAGACGGTTGTGGAGCTGGCTCAGATGGAGCTGTTGGAGTCTCAGTAGCTCCTTGGTCTGGCTGAGTAGGAGTAGATGGTTGCGATGTTACGTTATACGAATCGGGAATTGGATAATATCGTTTTGATGGCAAGCTGACTGGTGTTGAAGAAGCACTAACTTCACTATTACCATGTTTAGCTGTCGCACTTACTTGAGTTCCTGCACTAGCCGCATTATGGGAAATTGTAACAACACCACTTACTCCATCAATGCTGACACCTGATTTTGTTGGTGTTAGGCTCCAGCTTGACCCTGATTTCGTAGCTACAACTTTGTCGCTTCCAATGCTAATTTCTACATGGTCTGCATTCGCACTTGGTGTTACCGTTACATTGGCATTCGCTTCGCTAGAGGCAACTGTTGGTTTTTCAGGTGTTGCTTCTTTAGCTACTGGTGCTGTCGCTCTTCTTTCATCACTAAACCAGGAACCACGTTCTCGTGGATTACCATCGTTTACGTTATTATTTACTTCGATAACAGTGAGTGCTCTAAATTTATCTGTTCCTATCTTATTAACTCCAGACTTATAATCAGACTGGGTAATAGTAATTTGGCGTGCAGAACCATCCCCATCATTATTAGGAGATATATCTTTAGAGGCAAGTATATTATAACCTTCCGGATAAGCTAATCCATCCGTACTCCCTCCATAATTAGAAATATCCGAACCTCCGGTTACCAAATATACTTTCATCTTTGCGCCATTAGGTAATTTAGGAACATAAGGAATTGTCACATCAATATTAGGTTTTTCATTAGCTTTACCTGCTAAGCTCGGGACACTTGCATCTGTACTATCATTTGGTGTATTAATAGTCGGCTTCTGAAAAGGGAGATAGTATCCAAATTGTGTCGTCTGACTACCGCTTGAAGTAGTTACTGTTACATTCAATAAATACTGACCCCTGCGCGGAGTAATTCCGTCGAAAGTCAAAGATGCTTCACTCCCATCGACAGAAGATTCGACCTTTAACCCCATGTTTTCATGACCAGTTACAGATATGCTAGTAATTTTCTCATGATTTGATTTAGCACTAATTTTCAAAATATTACCAAATACTCTATCTCCACCTGGTACTACTAGTATATTAGAAACTTCTATTTGTTTACGTACTGCATTCCATCTCCCAATTGTTAATCCTGCTATATTCCGTCTTTTTCTTACATGAACTCCTCTTTCCTCAGAATTTTCCTCACTATCATTTTTTGACATCATCACTTGATTACCATCTAGTAACTTGTGAGCTTTTTCGACAAGTTCTCCAGAAATCTTTCCGTCGTCTGAAAGTCCTAACTTTTCGTTGATAGTATCTGCTAAGTTTTTAAAAGCTGCTGCCGACTCAGGATTGGATTCTTTCAATCTTTTAGATGCATCTATCAATTTATCATATAACTGATCCCCATCTTCTTCTTGAGATTGATCTATCTTATCTTCTCTATTAGCTTCTTCTTTGATAATTGAGGATTTTTCTTCCAACTCTGGTTGTACTTCTTTTTTATCTTTTTCTACCTCGGACACAGTAGATAATTCACCAGATACAGGTTTAACTACACCATCAACTTTTTCATCACCTTTATTCTCTACTGTTGACTTAGCTTTTCCTTCACTATCTTTAGATGAAGTTCCTGGCTCTTTTTTTCTCTGTCTCTTGAGTGTTTGGTTTAGCTCCTTCTTGTTCTACGTTAAGATTTTGATTGCTTGTATCTGATGGCGGTAAGACAGATGGATTCCCAGTGTTGCCATTTCCATCCTGACTGACCACTTCTGTATTTACTTCCGCCGCCTGGACTTCTGTCGCTGGATTAGCTATAAAAAAGACAGACCCTAGCAAGACTGAGACTGCTCCAATTGAAAACTTGCGTATAGAAAAGCGTTGACGCTCATTCATTTTAAACTGTTTCATAGTTTTTCCTTTCTTTCTACCCTGTCTTTGCTCCTCTAGCCATGTTCATGCAGGCATCAACTCGCAATAAAAACAGGAAAACATGACCTTTTTTCATCTTAAACAAATGACAAAAAGGCCCATTGTCTACTAATACTTCATTATATCAACTTAGTTCCCTTCCTTCAACCTCACTTTGTTTTAGAAAATCGATGATTATATATATATATATATATATTTCTTATTTTAAAGGATTTAGAGGCTCCTTATTTGTAAATTTAGTATATTTTTCGTTATTTTCAGAAATTTTAAATTTATATGACATTCAAAAGAAGCTGTTCGTCTTGCTATCTATCGCCAGCAAGAACTATCCTAGACTCAGCAAATAAAAAAACAGGCTCTCCGAAAAATACTTACCTATCACGGAAGGAATAGTTGTTCCTCTTTTTTATGACTAAAATTCAAAGAATTCCAGAGCTTTTTTCAAGAGCAAATCCGTATATTCTGGATCTTCTTGGGCTACTTCTATTTCCCACTGAACTTTTTCCAAATCATCTGTAATCACTCCATCTACTCCTAAGTGAAGAGATTTGCTGATAGCTTCTGAATCATTGACAGTCCAGACATAAAGTTTCTGGTCCGTTGTCCATAGTTTGCTTACAAAATATTCATCCAAGGTCGAGTACTCCATAGTATATCCTGTCGCCCTTGTTTTAGGAAAGACAGAATTGTAGGGCATGATAAAATAAACTGGCAGTTCGGCATCATACTGTCTTACTTTTTCAACAACATGGTAGTCTAAAGACTGGATTTGATGTCCATAAATCTTGAGCTTTGCAGCATAACGGGCTAAAAAGCGGTCCATCATGTCTGGACTATCTTTTTTACTGGTTTTGATTTCAATTAGTAATTTTTGACCAAGTTCGTTGGCTCGACTGAGATAATCTTCAAAGCTTGAAATTTTAGTCTGGTAGCCATTTTCAAAAATATCAATCCCTTTAAGCTCCTCCAAGTTTAAGTCTTGAGGACTTTTATTGATACCTGCTAGATTTTTCAAGTTACCATCATGCATCATGACAAACTGCCCATCTTTTGTTTCCTGCACGTCCGTCTCCACCAAGTCTGGTTTGAGTTGTGCTGTAGTTTCTAAGGACTCTACTGTATTTTGAATCCCATTTGCATTGGAAACCCCTCGGTGAGAAATAAGCTGAGGTAGATGAACCATGGGAGCCTCCAGATAAATATAACCTTCTAGGGCAAAGAAAAGACTGGCACAAGTCATGACTCCCCATCGCATGATGTGATCTTTTTCTCTCCTAGGAAGCATATCCAGCTCCTTTCCTGTCAAAAATGAAACAAATTTAACCAAAAAGTAAGTCAGAGCCATATAATAAAGATTTTTAATCACGACAAAATTCAAAATACCAAGAATCAGAGACTCTCTCTGAGTGATGTCATCTACCAAAGTTTGAGCCAATAACAAAGGAATCAAGGGAAGATAAAATAATAAATTTGCCTTGAGCAAGATGTAAAATAAATTCCAAGCATAAAAAGCAACTCTTTTCTTGGTTTTCTCCAAACTAAACATCACTGCTTCTCGAACAGTCAGCTGATCATATACAATCTTCGGAAGGGCAAACATCAATCTGACAGAGACATAGAGAAAGATAAGAGATAGAAGTAGGATGCTCAGCCACCACATCCAATATTTATCTTCTAAATAATCTTGGATAAACTCTGGAATGACGATCTTATTGAGATAATAAATCTTCAGCATTTTCCGTATAAAAGGAAAAAGCATAGCTATATAGAAAAAGATAAACAAGGCTTTGGCGCAAGTTAGCTTTTTCATAAATCCAAAACTTTCATGGAAAACCTTGCGGATATACTCAATTAGCCTTCTCTTTTCATGATAGAGGAGATGACGAGCACCAATAAAGAGGAGTCCTATTTGAAAATAAGCAACCAGAAGGTTAATGATAATCAAGGCTAAAAAAGCTAGACTAATCAATGGAGAATGAGTAAGGATGGCTAAGACATTGTTATAGGAAATAAAAAGATAACCTGTCTGATCTAATAAGAAGCTAGCCAACCATGAATTGAATGGTACCCACAAATACTCCACTATCATAAAAATCAAGAAAAAGAGAAAGAGGATTTTATCAAGATTGAGGTAAATCTGTTTAAAACCCAATTTTTTAGGTTTTTCAGGTTTCATAGGCACTCCTAGTCAAATAATTGAGACAAATCCAAGCCGCCAAAAGGATTGTTTGATAGGCTACTTTCTGTTTCTAACAATTCTCTAGCTTGATCTGACTCTAGGAAGGACTCGTAAACACGCGCCGTCATCCGAGCATCCTCTAAGCTATTATGAGACTGACCTTGAAATCCAAGAAATGAGGCAACAGTTTGCAATTTGAGATTGGCAATGCCATGTAAATCTGAACTACGACGTTCAAAGGCTTCATCATACAGATGCTGGGTGTAGTCTAAACCATGCTCTGCTAGAATAGGCAAATCACTTTTAGCAGCATTGTAGCCTACCATGGGTAAAGAACCCACAAACTCTTGGAAATCTTTTATAACTTTCTCCACTGGTGGAGCATCTTTTAGAGTCTCAGCTGTAATTCCCGTCAATCCATTGATAAAACTCTTTAGAGGCACACTAGTATGGACATAGGAATCATAGGCATCGATTTCCCGACCATCTCTAAAACGCACTGCCGATACTTGAATCAAGTGTGTTTGTCCTTCATGCTGATTAAATTCTAAGTCAAAAGCAATATAATCTTCTAATCGTTCCATTTTCTACCTCTCCTATACTGTTATTTTATACTCTTCGAAAATCTCTTCAAACCGCGTCAGCTTCGCCTTGCCGTAGATATAGTTACTGACTTCGTCAGTTTCATCCGCAACCTCAAAAACATGTTTTGAGCTGACTTC
>NZ_VMLA01000055.1:0-8407 GCF_013276425.1 Streptococcus sp. 3874
TCGTTATTGGGCGGTTACAATATAGTAGCAAAAATTGAAGGAAATATCTCCACAAGAAAACGCATACTATTAAGCTTTTTCAAGACCTAATAATATGCGCTGTTCTGATTTGAAAGACATTCCATTATTATTTTACTGTTATCAAGCCTTCAGGCTCGACTGTAAATTCTGGTTTTTCTGCTATCGTGCCATCTTCTTTAAGGTAATACCAGCCATCATTTGATTTGACAAAGGCATTAGAAACCATGTCCCCATTTTGACTATCAAGATAGTACCAAGTCTCCTTGTATTTGATCCAGCCTGTTTTCATAGCACCTTCTCCATCGAAATAGTACCACTTCTCAGCGATTTTCTTCCAGCCTGTCGCCATTTCGCCTGACTGGTCAAACCAGTACCAGTTGCCGTCTGTGTGCTTCTTCCAGCGGTCTGCAAGCATATATCCTGAACCGTCAAAGTAATACCAGGTACCATTAACTTTCTCAAACTTATCTTTTGGATAAGAACCATCTGAGTGTACATACCAGGTGCCAGTATCGTTCTGTCGCCATCCTGCTTCAATCGTCAAGCCGTTTTCAATATCCTGCTTGAATTGCTCACGACTAATGCCCCAGCTTGCAAGATAAGGATAAGGGTCAACATGATCTGAGTTGTTGTCAGGTTGGTTATTGGTGCAATATTCGTGTGTCTTGATACCTGCTAAATCAGCAGTATCAAGCGTTTTAGGTATCCCAGCCTCGTCTGCTAGATTACGCAAGAGTTCGATATAGAGACGATAGTCAATCAGAAACTCTTCTTTCGATTCATGGCTTTCAATCAGTTCAACTTGTGCATAACCTTCTGCATTCCAACCGCCCCCAACGTCCCAGGCACCATTATCAACAGGTCCTACCTGCATAACACGACCATTACCGACTACGTGAGAAAAGAAGCCCAATTCAGGATCTTTTCTGTAATGGTAGTCAGCCTCATTTTGAACCGTTGAATTACGGTTGCCTGTGGAATGGGCATGGACTTGCCTATATGGTTGCACGCCGACTTGAGGCAAATCTGTTCTTAATTTACTCACATCAATTTCCATATTTTACTCCTTATCAATTAAAACAACTTATTTTTTACAATCCAGAGCTAGAAACTCCTTTATTTCTACCTCATAAAGAATACAATCCTAGTCACGATTGGGCTTGTAGATAGAACTTCAAAACGCACTATTTTGACACTGTAAATAGGACTGATAAGGTCTGCATCCTATCTACAATAACACCCCAGACTAAAAAGCTTTTCAAAAGTATATTTTTACAGTCTCTATATGTCCTTTTCATAAATACTATACTTTATTATATCATATAAAAGAAGTCAAAAGTCTGTTAAACTATTTTCAAGACCAAACTAAAGATAACAGCACAAATTTTTTCGATTTTCACTAGAGGAAATGGATTTTATTAGCAAATACAGCTAGGAGAGCACTTTGGTTGCCAAGATGGCCTTACCTTCTTTTATCAAGGGGTGACGGAACAGTGAGAAGTACAGTTGGATGGTCATGGTAACCCAGATGAGGGGTTCACAAAGAATAACTCCCTTATAGCCCGCCCAAGGGATAATCAAGACCACAAAAGCGATTTTCCCGATTAGTTCGATAAAACTAGAAACCAGAGGAAGGATTTTTTGCCCCAAACCCTGCAAACAATTGCGATAAATCAACAAGAGGCTCAAAATGGGATAAAAGGCTGAACTAATTTGCAGATAGAGACTTCCATTTTCTATCAAGTAACCATCTGTCGAACTAGCCAAGAAGGAAACCAAGGCTGGACTGGCAAAAAAGAGGAAAACACAAACAAAAACTGCCCAGGATATACTTAAACGACTGCCGATTCGAAGGCCTTGAACAATACGGTCTGGGCGCTTAGCACCTAAATTCTGAGAAGCAAAGGTCGTCATCGAAGCAGAAATAGCAGTCATCGGAAGAAGGGCGAAGGCCATAATGCGTCGAGCCGCCGTTTGTGCACTTATAATCACTGCGCCAAAGGTATTGACAGAAGACTGTAAAATCACACTGCCGATGGACACAATTGAACTCATCAAGCCCATAGCCAAACCTTGCTCCAAGAGATCTGCGTACAAGGACTTATCCCATTTGAAATACTTGCGCTGAGGCAAAAGTTCTGGCACACTCTTACAGATATAATAAAAGCAAAGAACCGCTGATAAACCTTGCGAAATAATGGTAGCAAGTCCCGCGGATTGAACTCCCAGATGCAGTTGCGTAATAAAATAGAGATCCAGAACCACATTAACCAGAGCAGAAAAAATCAAAAATCCAAGGGCAGCTAGACTGTCCCCAATGGACTGCAACAAACCTGCAAAAAGATTATAGGCAAAGCTGACACCGACACAAGTCACAATCATAGAAATATATTGATAGGACTGGGGAAGGATTTCAGCAGGGGTATCTAGGTACTGTAAAAGAGGATACAAACCAAGAAAGCCCAGCAGCATCACTACAACACTCAAAAGAGCCCCTAAAATCCAGGTGGATGCTACTGCTTCCTTGATTTTAGTGAAATTCCGAGCTCCATAATAACGGGCAATGACAATCCCCATGCCATTTCCAACACCAAGAGTAAAACCTACAATCAGGTCAAAAATCGCTGTCGTCGCCCCTACCGCTGCCAAGGAGTCTTGTCCAAGAAAACGTCCAACAATCAAGACATCAGCAGTGTTATAGAGTTGCTGAAAGATATTAGACAGCAAGATTGGGAAGGCAAAACTCAAGAGAGAAGGAAGAATCGGACCATGTATCAGGTCCACTGTTCGTTTTTTATTCATAAGGCTATTACATCAGCTTTCTAGTGGAGCCACAAGAAACAGCAAACTATAGTCAATCTGAAATCTTGAATCAAAAATCGAAAAAGTAGCGGATTTCTCCACTACTTTAACAGCTTATTCTTCAATTTCGATTTCAAGTTCATCGCCTAGGTCAAGTGTCACTTCTTCATTCACAGAATCTACTTGAACTGCTTCATCTTTTTTGTTTTCAGTATCTTGTTCTGAAGCTTCTTCTCCATCAATCAAGCCAAATTTAGAACGGACTTGCTTATCAATTTCATCAAAGATTTCTGGGTGCTCTGCCAAATATTTCTTAGAATTCTCAGAACCCTGACCGATTTTTTCATCCTTGTAAGAATACCAAGCTCCTGCTTTTTTGATAATATCCAAGTCGCTTGCAATCTTCAAGAGTTCACCAGTCTTAGAAATTCCTTCTCCGTACATAATTTCAACTACGGTTTCCTTAAACGGTGGAGCTACCTTATTTTTTACAACCTTAATCTTAGTTTCTTTACCGACATTGGTTTCTTTTTGGTCACCAGTTCCCTTAATTTGTGTGTTACCACGAACATCTAAGCGGACTGAAGCATAGAATTTCAAAGCACGTCCGCCAGGTGTTGTTTCTGGATTTCCAAACATGACCCCAACTTTTTCACGCAATTGGTTGATAAAGATAGCAATTGTTTTGGTTTTATTGATAGAAGCACCAAGTTTACGCATGGCCTGACTCATCATACGGGCCTGCAAACCAACGTGGCTATCACCGATATCTCCATCAATCTCCGCACGAGGTACAAGGGCCGCAACTGAGTCGACCACGACAAGATCTACAGCACCTGAGTCAATCAATTTTCCTGCAATTTCAAGACCTTGCTCTCCTGAGTCTGGTTGTGACAAGAGCAATTCGTCAATGTTAACACCAAGGGCCGCAGCATAAGCTGGGTCAAGGGCATGCTCCGCATCGATAAAGGCTGCAATCCCACCTTCTTTTTGCGCTTGTGCAACTGCATGAAGGGCAACCGTCGTCTTACCAGATGACTCTGGTCCATAGATTTCGATGATACGTCCCTTAGGATAACCACCTGAACCAAGGGCAATGTCAAGAGCTAAAGAACCTGAGCTCATCACTTGCACCTTTTGCTCCGCACGTTCACCCAAACGCATGATTGATCCTTTACCAAAGTCTTTCTCAATCAATTTAAGAGCATCATTCAAGGCCTTTTCACGTTCTGCCCCAAATTTTTTTGAAATTTCTTCTAATTTTTTTGGTTTTTTCGCCATTCTATTCTCCTACATTCTAATGATCCTCAGACCTATCTACTATTATATCAAAAGTTAGTCACTTAATAAAGCCTTGCGAACTAGGTTAAAGGCATGCATAACAGCAATGTGACGTACATCTGCTCGACTTCTGCCTCCAATATTGACCTTGATAACCTCAGTTCCTTGCTCTCGAGCCAAGCCTATGAAGACTGTCCCAGCTGGATGCCCTTCTAGGCTATCTGGCCCTGCCACTCCAGTCAAACTAATTCCAAAATCAGATTGAGTCTTGTTTCGTGCCTGCTCAGCCATCTTCTGTGCTGTAAATTCAGATACCACACTCTGTTCTTCCAAATCCTTGACAGGAATATCCAACATTTTTGATTTTTCCTCCAAGCTATAGGTCACAAAACCACCCTTAAATATACTTGAAGCTCCTGAAAAATCCGCTACCCTAGCTTGGAAAAGACCTGCCGTCAAACTCTCTGCAGCCGTGATGGTTTTCCCTTGTTTTTTCAGTTCTTCTACCACAATGCTGGCTAAACTGGACTCTTCCCCATAACCATAACAAAGGTCTCGTAAAGAAAGTCCTTCAAAGGTCTGGCGATCCAAGATTTGATGTTCCAAAATATCCAGCACTTGATTCGCCTCTTCTTGACTGCTAGCCTTTGTTGACAGACGCAAGGTTACCTCTCCTGTCTTGGCATAAGGTGCCAAGGTCGGATCGGTCTGATTATCAATTAAATCAGCCAAAATCGTCACCAACTGGCTCTCGCCAATCCCAAAGAAACGAAGAACCCGGGAATACAGCTTACTCCCCGTCATCAACTTGGGTAGAAGTTGGTTTAAGACCATAGGCTTCAATTCACTTGGCGGACCAGGAAGGACAACGTAGGTCACTCCATCTACTTCTAGTATTCCTCCCACAGCCAGCCCCGTTTCGTTTGGCAGTGGAGTCGCTCCTTCTACAATTTGGGCTTGTCTTTCGTTATTCGGTGTTCGGGCATAATCTGGTCGCTGGGCGAAAAAGACATCTAACTTCTCCTGAGCCTGAGGATCGAAGACTAATTCTTTCCCTAAAAATTTAGCCAGAGTTTGTTTGGTCAAATCGTCCTCAGTCGGCCCTAAACCACCTGTCAAAATCACCAGACTGCTACGTTGACTGGCAATCTCAAGCAAAGACAAGAGACGGGCTTCGTTGTCTCCTACAGCCGTCTGAAAATATACATCTACCCCAATCTCTGCTAGTTTTTCTGATAAAAACTGAGCATTAGTGTTGACAATCTGTCCTGTCAAAATCTCTGTTCCAACAGCAATGATTTCTGCTTTCATGTTTCCTCCTACCTATCTATTCGTATTTTTTTGAAAAAATCGCAGGAAATTTCCCACGATTGATTTTTTATTTGTATCAAAAGTTAATTATCTTCATCACCAACAGGTGCTCTGCCAAATAAATCTTCAAATAAGACCGCATTGGTTTCAAGCTGAGTGACTTCTTCTTGTCCCAAAGAACGTCGGAGTAGATTTTGCATTTCCAACATATGGGCTCTCGAAACAATCTGGTAAGAAACACCTTGAAGCATCTCTCCTTCACCCTGCAACTGCTGAGTTTCAATGGTTTTAAATGAATCTTTATAGCCTAGCAAGTTAGGGATACTTTTTGCAGACAAATCAATATTGGTCTGCATATTGTCACTCAAAGCTTTTAGAATCTCTTGATAATGACCAACACTATTTAAACTGAGAGCTTTTTCCATGACTTTTTGAATAACTTCACGTTGACGTTTTTGACGACCATAATCCCCCTCAGGATCTTGGTAACGCATTCGTGCATAGACTAGGGCTTCTTCTCCCCCAATATGTTGCTCCCCAACACCGATAGAAATGGTATTAAATTCTTCTTGGTCACTGATAGAAATTGGGAAACCTAGGGTATTATTGACTGTAATACCACCTACTGCATCCACTAGTTTTTGTAACCCTTTCATATTGACCATCACATAGCGATCAATATGGATATTCATCATTTTTTGAATGGTTTCTATAGCAAGCTCTGCTCCACCATCTGCATATGCTGAATTCAGTTTCGCTTCATGAACCTGACCATTCCCTGATTCAATGCGAGTCAGAATATCCCGCTCTAAACTCATCATCGTTGTTTTTTTCGTTTTAGGATTCACTGTCATCAAGATCATGCTATCACTTCTACCGACCCAAGTTTCAGTTCGTTCAGCATTTCCGGTGTCCACTCCCATTAACAGAATAGTCAAAGGTTCAGTCGCTTCAATAACCTTGGTTTCTTCGCCGATTTTTTTATAGGTTTTAGCTAAGGTTTCTGTCCCTTGTTGATAAATAGTATAAGCAAAAATACCTGCTCCTACTACAGTTACAGAAAGTAAAGCTAGCACCATTCCAATAATTTTTTTAACCATATTTCTACTAATCGATCAGTTTACCCATCAAGTAAACATCGATAAATTTCCCTTCTTCTATATATGCTCCACGCTCTTGGCGACCTTCAATTACAAAACCATGCTTTTGATAAAGATGGACTGCTGCTTGATTACGAGTTTGGACAGTCAACTGGAGACGACGCAGAATGCCACTTGCTTGTGCCCACTCTATCGCTTCCTCTAGCAACAAACTTCCCAAGCCATTATTCCAATATCTTTTTCCAATCACAATGAAGAAATCTCCAATATGACGGACTCTCTTGCGCTGGTCAGCTGTAATATTTATAATACCAGCAATTTTATCATTTAAGAATGCAAGTAAGGTTATCTGATTGTCCGAACTAGCTTGCTTGTTGAGGAATATTTCCATCTCCTCACTGGTCAAGAGAATACCATCTCCGTCTAAGCTGGTAAAATCTGTCTCCAAACTCACACGATTTAAAAAGGCCACTAATTCAGCTGCATCTTTAGGCTCTGCTTCTCTAATGAGCAATTCATACTCCATGTTGAAGCTCCTCTAAGAGTTTTTCTGCACGCAACCCCTTTGCTTGGAAATGTAATCTGCGACCGTCTTCTTCTTTTAGAATTTCCAATTCTAAATAAGTATCTGGCAAGGCATCTCCTAAGAGATTTCCCCACTCGATGACAGTCACTCCGCCACCAAAGAGAAACTCATCCAAGTCGATAGAATCCGCATCTCCTTCAATACGATAAACATCTAAATGGAAAAGCGGAAGACGCCCCTCATACTCTCTTACGATAGTATAGGTTGGACTTTTAATCATTTGAGAAATCTGTAAACCTTTAGCAAGTCCTTTAGTAAAGGTCGTTTTACCTGCACCCAGTTCTCCAGTTAAGATTAAAACATCATTCTTTGCTAATAGATGACCCAAACGCTCCCCTAAGGATTGTAGCTCTTCTTCATTTTTTGTGTACATACTCTTATTATACCAAAAACTTTTCTTTTGTGTCTATTTTCCTGCTAAACTTATACTCAATGAAAATCAAAGAGCAAACTAGGAAGCTAGCCGCAGGCTGTACTTGAGTACGGCAAGGCGACGCTGACGTAGTTTGAAGAGATTTTCGAAGAGTATTACCATCATAACATCCATAAAAACAAGCTTTCTCTAAAAGAAAATGAGCGTAGCAATGACCAATACAAGATCTCGGAAAATATGACCATAAAAGGAAACTTCCTTCTTGACCGAATTTGGGACAAGATAGGCTGCAAAAAACAAACCCAGTCCAATATACATCAGAAGAGAGACAATGGTCATTGGATTTCTTAAAAAGAGAAGTGTTGCTAAAATAGTCACCAACACTGTCTTTTTTCTGTCTAGCATAGCAAGAAAATCGCGCATGTATTTTTTCAAGGGTAAAAAAATCAGCAAATCTAGCCCAAATAGAAAGAAAAAGGATGGCAATAAAAAGTCAACTAATTCTTGCTGCAGCGTATTTTTAATGAACAAGTTATCTGACAAGACAAGGACAGCTCCTAATAAATTAATTAAGAGTAACATACTGTAAAAAAGCTTCACTGACTTCTTACTGGCTAGGACACTATGGACTTCTTGCTTACGGGTATAAAGATAATTTACTCCAGCACAGATTCCTGAAACGAAGACCATACTTCCGATGAAAAAAGCTGTACTTTGTTTAAAGGACAAGATGCATTCCTTCCATAGAAAACAGCTACTCAAACTGATTTGAATTAAAGCTAACAAAAATAAGATTCTCATTGTTTTCATCTTTTCTCTCCCTTCCTACCAATCATTATACTAGGAGAAAAGAGAGAACTGTTTTCAATCTTCTCAAATGTCTCTTTTAGACGCTAAACAAACATGAGAGACTACTACTCAATGAAAATCAAA
>NZ_VMLA01000056.1:0-10610 GCF_013276425.1 Streptococcus sp. 3874
CTCTAAATTTTGGTATCATAACATCACCTCATCCCCAACTTTCACTTTCTCATACACGTCCTTCGTAACCACAAACACCCCGTAGTCACGAATCGTAAGCGTGTATAATTTGCCATGTCGTCCTTTCTCGACGACCTTACCAAATATCTCAGCGCCTGCGTTATCCGCCTTGTAGATAACCATCGGCTTTTTCTTTTCTAGTTCTGCAATCCTGTCCATCTGCCAGATGTTTAGTCCAGCAGATACCAGAATCCAGATAGCTATGAATCGTTTCAATCTGTGACCTCCTCAAATTTCATAAACGTCATCCAATGCGTAGTACCTCTTTGTTGTCCAAACAATGGTTTAAAAGGTACAGATTTAAGAACCTCTTTAACGTTGATTTGACAATCAGACCATTTAAAAACTAGAGTACCTCCAACTTTTAGAACTCTCATGCATTCTTCAAAACCCTTGGCTAAATCTTCCGGCCAGGTAACTTTATCCAGCTCGCCATATTGTGATCTCATAATTGAGTTTTGACCTGCCCATTTCAAATGTGGCGGATCGAATACTACTAGATTAAATGTTTCATCATCGAATGGCATATCACGAAAATCTCCGACAACGTCAGGGTTTACGTTTACCTTTTTCCCATGTATTTCAAATTTTTCTTGTCTGATGTCCATGAAAGTTGTATGACTCTCATTTTTATCAAACCAAAACATACGACTGCCACAACAAGCGTCTAGTATTCGTATATCTCCCATTATTCCACCTCCTCAAAATAACTATGAAATTTACTTAAATTGACAATAGCGACCTCTTCAACAAAATGCTTTTCAATGTCAAAGTCTGGGTCATTTTTACTAAACTCTTTCTTTATCGCTTTTTCGGCCAGCGAAGGTAAAGCGAATATGCTTGCTCCGTTTTTTAGGGTCAGCGCTTGACCGTGTTTATTTACTATTCGATAACCAACATCAAACGGTCTAATTTCCATTGGGATTTTTATGCGTTTACTTTGATTCTTCATTCCTTCTTCAAGCGTTTGTATCATCACTCCACCTCCTCAACTTCAACACCCTCACAATCGAACACCCAGCCGAAACCAGCTTCTTCAAGTTCTTTGCGGGTGAATTTATAATTTCCAGTAATTATATTTTGGTTAAAATAAAGAACCTTCCCTGATTGCGTTTTAGTCAAAGGTTGCCCATTATTCAGACTAACAAAATACCGCTTCTCTTTTTCGACCTCGTAGCCGTCAAGCCATGCACGAGCAACTAAATCAAATGGTCTTTCTTGCATAAACCATTTCCTAACTTCATCGTTCGTGAAATCAAATTCGAATAATTCTGCCACGTCTTTACAAGCTTTTCTAGCTTCCTCAATCCATTCAGCCACAAACTGCGGAACTTTGACTTTCTGCGGTTCGTCTAGTTGTTCCAAGTCTCTTAGAACGGTTTTTAGAATAGTTTTTCCGCTAACAATACCTACAACACATTCAACCGCTTCGTACTTCTTAATCAATGACTTAATATTCATCTTAGTTTCCTCCATAAATCAAATAAACTGCAATAACTACCTGAGCCATGCTTGGCGAATAGCCAATCCAATCATCAAACTCCTTAGATTTTGGCAACCAACCCTTAGTAGCTCCCAATTCATAGTCTGTAGGCTTTTCATCAGCAAAGATGCATTCCATCGCTCCCATAAACGTCATACCATCTTCTGCCATTTCCCAAAAATAGTCCGCCCGGTCTTTCACCGCTTGTGGTAAATCTTGCTTGGGAGGTTGCGGCTTCCCGTCTTCTACCGTCCAGTTGTATACTGCATTAACTTTTTTCTTTAAATCTTCCATCATCTTCCAACTCCTCATTATATTTTTCTACCAATTCATGCAACCACGACCAACGTTCGGTTTCTTCAACGATTTGGTCAACTTCCCTTTCTTGCAACCAAGCTGAGAAATTAACCACATTATCAATGTAGATTGTGTCGTAATCGTCCCAATCCCAAACAGTTAAATAAATTTCTGTTTCAGTTCCATTTTCATCTTCAACCGTTATTGAACCATTTTCAACCCACGCTGTACCAAAACACAATTCGCAAGTGCCAGTCTGTTCTTCTTGAAAATCTGAATGGTATTCTGTCACTTTATATTTCATCTTCCAACTCCTCCACTTTCCCTCTCAATTCTTTATTCTTTTTCTTCAACAAATCGCGCTCCAGCGCTCTAATCCGTCTCTTGCGTGCATCGCACGGTTTCGAATACTCGATTATCTTCTCTTCATTTTGCTCAATTGTGCGTTTCAGTCCTTCGATTACTACCTGTTTATCGTAATTCATCGTCTAAAAATCTTTCAATAGCTTCTCTATAGGAGACTTCCGCCATACCGTCTAAGTCGTTCAGGGCTTCAATATAGTCTGGACGCCCTTGCCCATACTGCTTTTTCAAAAACTCAACAAAGAGATGAATTTCCTGATAGGTTACTCCAACCATATTTCTTACCTCCCACTAAAACGGAAAATCATCTTCCTCAAGGGCGTATCCTGGCATTTGTTCCTCAATATTCGAACGGTTAGCAGTATCATCACGCTTTTCAAGTCGCTCAAAACCATCTGCGACCACCTCAGTCAGATAGACCCTGCGCCCCTCCTGATTCTCGTAGTTCCTTGTCTGGATGCGACCCGTCACACCGACCAGATTACCCTTCTTGCACCATTCTGCGAATAGCTCCGCCTGCTTGCGCCACATCATACAGTTGATAAAGTCTGCCTCTCGCTCGCCGTTGGCTCCCTTGAAATTCCGATTGACCGCCAGAGTAAAGGTAGCAACCGCCACATTCGACGGTGTATGTTTTAATTCAGGGTCTTTCGTCAAGCGCCCCACTAACGTAACATTATTGATCATCTTTCTTGTCCTTTCTTGCTGCACGTTCTCCGATTAAGTAGCCGAGAAATAGCCATAGAATAGCCATGCCAAATTCTTTAATAAGTTCAATCATTTTCTTATCCTCCTGAAAAAAGTTGCTAAATAGTAACAATCCTTCGCACCATAGTCAAACCGTGTCGTCCGCTGACCAATGTGCTTCTGAAACCTTGGCTGAGTGATAGCCGAGAAAGCCCACTGATGGTCTTCCATCTGCTCAATGAGATCATCGACATTGTCAAACCTCCCAAGGTAAAACTTGCAGTGCCCGTTGTAGACGAAGTAAAGCTCTAACATCACTCCACCTCAACAGGGTAAAAGGTCCCAAAGGAACCCCTCAATGCCTTTCCTACCTGTAGGGCTGCCCCCCGAGAAACAAACCGCAAGGCTTTCTTCTCCTCAGAATATGAAATGTCCAAGCCGGTCACTCCGATAACCACGGATCTCAGAAAGGGCTTATCCTCTCTTGTTCCATGTCTTAAAATAAACATCAGCTACCTCCATTCTAAAAATAGTGCTTCCGCTTGTTTGTCAAGTCATTAAAAACCATCAAATGGTCTTTATCTACACCCTTCATCAGTCTGGACATAAAGGGTCTGCCATATCTTTTCTGAATATCAGCAGAAGTCAAATTGGTGGTAATGATTGTATTTGAACGCTTATTCAGGATATTGTAGAGGATAGTAAACGACCACTCACTATCCTTTTCCATGCCCAAATCATCCAAAACCAAGAACTTAGCACTGGCAATTTTATTGACCAGAAACTCTTCCTGACTAAAATCAGCTTTAATCTTCATCAACAAGTCCGTCACATTGATAAAAATCGCAATCTCTTTCGTGTACTCAGATAGAGCCTTAACCATCGCAAAGGCCAAATGGCTCTTACCAGTTCCAGCTTCTCCTTGTAACACGATGTTGTTCCTAGCCCCCTCAGACCACTCACGACAAATCCTCTTTGCAAAAGCTAGCTTTTCCGCTTCTTTTTCAGTGGGTGTCTCAAAGTTGTCCAAAGTCGCATTTTTCAAAACCTCATCATAAAGAGAAAACTTCTCAAGATAGTATTTCCTCTCTCGCTCATTCTCAGCGTCGGCCAGTTCATTCACTCTTGCTTGATTCTCCTCATGGATCCGCTCAGATTCACACATGCGGCATACAACACTCTCAGTCCGCAATATCTTTATCAAAGGAATGTTATGCTTTTCGCAAAACTCATCTTGTTGTTCTGTATTCCTGTGATAAGATAAGGCAATCTCCTCAAACACATTGTCTACCATGACAGACGACCTCCACATTCATGCCAGCTAGCCATTTCAGACAAGCATGCAACCACTTGATGAATTGGTTGGTCTGCTAAAAGAGTTTTCTTCTCGTAGCTTAACGGATAATAGTCAATCTCGAATTGTTCAATTAGTTCTAGTACCCCCATTCGTCCTTGGCCTCCTGTTCTTCTTTCTTATCCTTGTTCTTCTTTTCCGATTGACGAACCTGTTCAACAGTGGTAACATTGTTCATCTGCCAATTTCTTAAAATCCCACCAATATATTTGATGTTCGGCTTTCCTGAGTTAATAGCAGTCTTCAGTGCTTCCTTTACCAAATTCACATCATTCTCATTTAGTAGATGGTTGATTTCTTCAATTTCAAATCCAGATAAGAGTCTACGAAACTCAGATTGAAAAAGTTCTAAAATATTTTCTTGACCACCACTACTATTAGTAGTAGTTATTCTTTTCTTATTCTTATCTTTATCTAATCTATTCTTATTCTTATCTTTATCTTCTTCTAGTGCGTTACCGTCCGTTACTGTAACGTTACCTGTAACGTTACCAAGAGCAAGATTTTTCTGTTTTTTACGGTATTTGGCTACACGGTTGCGTGTCTGTTCCTTTATTTTCTCCATTCCGTCAACGTTTTGATGTTTTTCCCAATTTGGCAAGCTAATAATACCATCGATAATCTCAATCATCCCAAACTGTTCAAAAACTCCAATAGCCATTCTTACTGTATTCAATGGTCTACGAAAAATAGTAGCTAACATTTCATCTGTATAGTGAACCTTATCAGTCATCATCAACAAACCATTACTGTTATGTTTTCCAGCAAGTGTCAAAATCTTGAACCATATCACTAAGATGGCATCAGGATCAGGCAAGGCATCAATCAGGCAAATCTTTTCATCGTCAAAAATATCGGTTGTGATTTTTATCCACTTAATTTCAGACATACCTAGCACCCCACTTCCTACGGTTAGCGCGATACTTCATTCGCATATCCTCATAGATGTACCTGCCTTCCAGCTCCATTTTTTCAATCTTTAGCAGCTTATTTTTAAGCTCCACATCACGATAGTCCTTAGCTAGTTTTTTATAGTCTGTTAGGTATTCTTTGACTAGTAATAGATTTTTATAATCGTTTTCCCATGTCGTAATAAAATGTCTTGAAGTTGATTCCCTTCCTTCCAGTTCTTTAACAATCATAATCAGGTTATCCAGCGATTCAATCAATTCTTCCATTTCCTGACCTCATCATTACAAAAGTCTGATTGCAGACTGTTTCGGCTCTGGCAAGGCTAGAGGCTCAGGGCGCAATCCTACAGGCGGTTCGTTGTCGTAGGTGAAACCCTTGAACTCTCTACGGATATTCTTGCGGATTTCTTGCCATTTATCCTCTCTACCACGTTCATAAGCTTGGTTATAGCCTTGGGTAATCATAGACGCAAATTCTTGCTCTTCTCGTCTTTCTTTTTCCTTACGCTCCTCTTGCAATTTGATATGACGGCAAAGCCCTGCAAATCCAATCAGCAAAGCTCCAACACCCATCAACTGGTCTAAAATCGGTGGTTCAAACATTTTTTAATCTCCTAAATAACTTTTTCTTTCAGTGTTTCAAAAACTTCAAACTTCAAATTTGTCTGTTCTTTTATTTTCTTCAATACACTAAGCACTGTGTCATCTTCGTTAAACTGAATAATGGTATCACTTATAACTAGTTCGTAGATGTTAGACATAATTCTATTATCAGTCTCTGTTTGTTCATCGGATTCTAGTTCTGAATCGATTTCGTTCTCATAATTTTTGAGAGCGTTAGCGGATTCATTAAATCCATGAAGTAACAATGTTCTCTGTAAAATTTCATTCACATCAATGTATTTATCTAAGCTTTCTCTTTCTCTTGCTCGTTTTGTTTCTTCAGGAAACAGAATATGCATTCTATCAAATATTTTGCTAAGTATTTTTACATTCTTTTTGGTTGGTTTTGTCTGAGTATTTACAATACTAGCCATCGGATATCCTTTAGTAAATCCAAGTTTTAAATCTAAATCACTGGCAGAAGACGAAACTTCTTTTCTAAGATTTTTTAAAATATCAATAAGCAAAGTTGCCCACATTATCGACATAAAATCATGACCAAATGAACCGTTGTAATCATTTGGTTTGTCAAGTGGATTAAATTTCTCGTTGGATAAATCTTGTACAATTTTTTTAAGATTTTCATCTTCGTGCTCATATCTTTCAAAGAATTTTCGTAAACCTGGTCTATTCTCTTTTTTCATCTTATGTTTGTATGCTTTTTTATTATTCATCTTCTCTCTCCTTACGCTCTTAATTTTCGTACTTCTTTCTCTAATTCCAAAATTTCATAAACATCATTGACATCGTACATAATATCTTTCCCTTGCTTACGAAATCTTAACCCTTTACGTTCTAATTTCTTAATATAGGCATGAGTAAAGCCAAACTTCTTCATCAAAGCCTGTTGATTGATTGGCATACGATCATTCTCTAACTGCTCCTTGACCTGCTTTTCAGCAAAAGCCAATAATTGATTTGTGAACAATTCAGCACTTTCGCCGTCTAATCGTAATTGTAACGTTATACCTTCCATTTTCTACATCCTCTCAACTATGCGGGCAAGCATTTTTGTGATATAATGGTTTAAATTGTTTTAGTATGCGCCTGATTGCCGTCAGGTGCTTTTTTGCGTTGTTGTCAAACTGTATTACTTTCCATCGCCCTGAGTTCTATCTCATGGCTGACTTGTTTCAATAGCTTCTCACATGCTATCTTAGCTTCTCTGTATGTTGTAGATTCGCTGATGAAGTAATCAGCAAGTTCGATGATTTTGTCTTCCATTTAACCTCCTATATCGGTCTTGAGACTGATGTAATATCCTCCTAAATTGCTATAATACTCTTGACTAATATCTCTCCCGTTTTAGTCAAAAATTTAACAGAAAGGAGGTTCAAAAAATGAGTAAGCTTAGCCATAAGCCAAACCACGTTGTTAAGAAACTAACCTGGGAAAATCTCGATAATATTCTATTATCTAATTTTTCAGAGTCGACTACTGATAAACCTAGCGCAGTAATTCAGTTATCTGATTTCGAAATGTCTAAAACTGAAATTATCGAAGAAGCAACTGCTCAAGGTTATCAAGTTATCGATAATTCTGATGGTTACTTAAAGTTTCTATAACGAATTTTAAAGATGATATATTTGTACGATTTACATCAATATCTCTTTTTAACTTAGCGATCTGTCTATCAGATTGCTTTTTTCTTTTCCCACTATACGGATATCGTCTTGGTCTCATTTCATACCCTCGTTCTACTTTCCATCGCCCTGAGTTCTATCTCATGGCTGACTTGTTTCAATAGCTTCTCACACGCTATTTTTGCTTCTCTGTACGTTGTAGATTCGCTGATGAAGTAATCAGCAAGTTCGATGATTTTATCTTCCATTCAACCTCCTATATCAGCCTCAAGACTGATGTAATATCCTCCTAAATTGCTATAATACTCTTGACTAGGACCTCTCACCGTTTTAGTCAAAACTTCAGCAGAAAGGAGGTTCAAAAAATGAGTAAGCTTAGCCATAAGCCAAACCACGTTGTTAAGAAACTAACCTGGGAAAATCTCGATAATATTCTATTATCTTATTTTTCAGAGTCGACTACTGATAAACCTAGCGCAGTAATTCAGTTATCTGATTTTGAAATGTCTAAAGCTGAAATTATCGAAGAAGCAACTGCTCAAGGTTATCAAGTTATCGATAATTCTGATGGTTACTTAAAGTTTCTATAACGAATTTTAAAGATGATATATTTGTACGATTTACATCAATATCTCTTTTTAACTTAGCGATTTGTCTATCAGATTGCTTTTTTCTTTTCCCACTATACGGATATCGTCTTGGCCTCATATCCTCACCCCCTTTCAAATGTGGTATAATCAAAATAAAAATGATTGGAGAAATCTTATGGATTCTAATCAACTATTCTGCTTATTTTGCGGTTGTTCTATTCCAAAGCACTACGATACATTCCGAGAAGACGAACACTACTTTTTGATTCGTCGTTCACATTTTATAAGTGACGAAAATATGAGCGATAAAATAAAAATACAATCAATGAAGTGTCCAAACTGTCATAAAGTTTCGATTGATATCGTGGGCGTTGGTAGTCAATTTCCAAATCGTATTATGCACTTCAACCCTATTTCACTTGCAAAAGTCTATCCAGACTACATCCCTCAGGCTATCAGAAGTGATTATGAAGAAGCTCACGCTATCTTAGATCTCAGCCCCAAAGCTTCTGCTACCCTCTCTAGACGTTGTCTACAAGGAATGATTAGAGATTTTTGGGGAATTTCTAAAGCAAGGTTAGTAGATGAGATAGATGCTTTAAAAGAGGCTGTTGACCCTAGCACTAAAAATGTACTCGACGCTCTACGAAAACTTGGAAACATTGGCGCCCATCCAGAAAAAGATGTAAATCTTATAGTGGATATCGAATCAAATGAGGCTCACAAGTTGCTGAAGTTTATAGAACTACTTATGCAAAAATGGTATATTGAACGCCATGATAACGAGCAATTACTACAAGATATTTTAGATTTGGACAAAGATAAACAAAATCAACGCAAACCTAAAAATTCTTGATAATGCGGAGAGCAAGGATCTAACTCAAATATTAGATTGCCGTCCATGTTATAATACTGTTCTACAACCCTAATGCCATCCGTCTCGGTTCCTTCGCCTCTCAAAATTGAAAGATGGATAACTTTTTCAACCTTCAACTCATCAGGTCTACCACGTCTATCGTGGTATTTTTCTTTTTGTCCTGGCATTCCCCTACTCCTTATCTTTTTTATCACATCGGTACTTCACTATCTGACGGATAGTAAAAGACACAACCACAAATCCTGCTAGGATTATCAATCCAATTTCTTCACTCATTGCTTTTCACGGCAAATGATGGTACACTATCAAGTAGAGGTTGGGGCTTCTGCCCCTTTCTCTACTTTTTCTTAAGCTCTTTGTCTTTGAGCTTGTAAGCTAAGTACTGCTTATGCCAAAGACGAGCTTCGTTTACTAAGCCTAGTACCAAGATGACGGTTGTGGTGTCCTTGGTTGCTAGGCTTTTTATGATGTGTTCCATCATTCGCCTTACCTCCTGTTTTATTTTGCTCTTGGAGCAACAACCTGCCAAGGATTCGAACCTTGGTGATACCAATCAGGCTACATTTAGTTTATCAAACATTCCTGCAAATGCTGCATCAAAACGAATGTCATCGATTTCCTCTTGAGTGAAACCAGCATCAAGAAGGTAATGCTCTTGACGTTCAATCTCTTCTGCTAACTCTGTCCATCCAAAAGCGAATTGACGGCAGTTAGTACAGAATGTTTCAAGTTGGCTGTAGAGGAAGTTTTCCTCGTAAGTACCTTGGATTAAAGTTTCCTTAGCTACTGCTTTAAAGATGTTGATTGCTTTCTCGTTTAATGTGTTCATGGTGTTTTCCTCCGGTTTGTTTTGTTATTTCCTTAAGCTTGATTATATTATACTACACTTCAAGTGTAGTTGCAAGTGTTTTTTGCCTTTTTGTTAAAAAAATTTTACTTTTTTACACTTTAAGTGTACAATAGGGGTATAAAACAAAGGAAAGAAAGGAGTTAGCGAATGGATTCATTGGCTCAAAATATAAAGTACTATCGTAAACTATCTGGACTTACTCAAAAGGAATTGGCTAAGAAACTGTCAGTGGCTCCTACTGCTATATCGGCGTGGGAAGTTGGTAGAAACCAGCCTCTAATGAATAATATAGAGCAGATGTCTGCTATTTTTGGTATCAAAAAATCCCTGCTACTCGGTGAAGATTTTTCAAGTCATGTTGATAAAGCCACTTCCCCAATCCAAACCATCTACGACGAACTAGAACCACCTAGACAGGGCAAAGTCCTGAATTATGCAAAGAGGCAACTGGACGAGCAGAAAAACGAAGAAGAAACGAAGATAAACGAAGTATCGGAGAAAGTTCTCGACTTGTACCAAGTTGAGGTTGTATCTGAGACAGCCGCAGCTTCTGGATTTAACTATGGATTTGGGTACGACGATACAGACAGAGAGACTATAGAGGTTGACCAGCAACCGCCACGTCACGACATTGCGACTAAGGTCAGCGGAGACTCCATGCAGCCTGACTACCAAGACGGAGATATTCTCTATTTAGTAGACAAAGGACTGACCACCTACAACGGAGACCTAGCAGTTATCGCATACGGAGACCGTTCTTACTTCAAAAAGATCTATACCGAAAACGGACGCTTACGCCTCGTATCACTCAATGACAAGTACGAAGACATCACCCTAGACTTCCCACCAGCCGAAGACACACACATCAAGATCTATGCAGTTATCGGGGTGT
>NZ_VMLA01000057.1:0-18901 GCF_013276425.1 Streptococcus sp. 3874
AAAAGAGAAATGATAGTCTGCTTAAAGTTCGTAATTATCGCCAAGAAGAAGATTGGGCTAAGATGGGTTTACCAATCACACGTAAGGAAATCTCTAATTGGCATATCAAGACGAGTCAATACTATTTAGAGTCCCTTTATAACCTTTTACGAGAAAAGTTGTTAGAACAAGCTCTTCTTCATGCGGATGAAACCTCTTATCGGGTGCTAGAGAGTGATAGCCATCTGACCTACTATTGGACTTTTTTGTCTGGGAAAGCTGAGAAGCAAGCAAACACACTCTACCTCCATGATTAGCGTCGAAGTGGTTCAGTAGTACAAGAATTCCTAGGAGATTATTCTGGATATGTGCATTGTGATATGTTGCGGCAGTAACTTAGGACTTTAGTCCTCTAGTTCTGCCTATGCGATAGCAGTCCAAGGTTTAGGAGCAAGGCGACGCTAAGCTTGGTAAACTGTGAACCGCTAGAAGCTTATCGTCAACTGGAAGAAGCTGAACTTGTTGGATGTTGGGCGCATGTGAGAAGGAAATTTTTTGAAGCGCCCCCCAAACTAGCAGACTCTCGTAAACAAAGAGGTTTTAGAGGCTTGTTTACCATGGACTAAAGTTGTACAAGAAAAGTGCAAATAAGAAGTCTCCAGATTAGGAACTATCGCTGAGTTCTCTAGTCTGGAGATTTTTCAATATACCCTGTTATTGGACGCTTATAGCAGAGTGATGCCATCACTGGGCTAATAGAGATAAAATAAACAATTGATTTAGGACATTTGTTTGATAGTGGTGATAAAGTTTTAAATCTGCTACATAATTTGTGGAGTTTTTTCTATAATTAGGAGTTTAACCTAATCTGCAAATAGGAGTATACTAATAATGTAATCGTTATCAAAAGTCTAAAAAAGAATTTTTAGATGGATATCAAAATAAAAAGGGAGGAAATTATGAATAAGTTTTCAAAAACCTTGAGAGATAACTGGATCTTTCTCTTGATGGTTTTGCCAGGGGCACTCTGGTTGATTCTATTCTTCTACATTCCAGTATTTGGGAACGTGGTTGCCTTCAAAGACTACCACATGACCAGTAATGGTTTCATAGATAGTATCATAAATAGTAAATGGGTCGGACTCGATAATTTCAGATTCTTATTTAGTTCAAGAGACGCCTTTATTATTACACGAAATACGGTCCTCTACAATCTTGGCTTTATCTTTCTAGGTTTAGTTGTATCTGTAGGGATTGCCATTATCCTCAGTGAACTCCGTTCCAAGAGAATGGTGAAGATTTTCCAAACTTCTATGTTGTTCCCTTACTTCTTGTCTTGGGTTATCATCAGTTTCTTTACAGATGCCTTCCTAAATATTGATAAAGGGGTGTTCAATCATTTATTGGAAAGTCTTGGTCTCAAAGAAGTCAACTTCTACGCTGATTTGGGAATTTGGCCTTATCTCCTACTTTTCCTAGGTATTTGGAAAGGTTTTGGATATAGCAGTGTTATGTACTATGCGACGATTATGGGAATTGATCCAACCTACTACGAAGCAGCGACAGTGGACGGAGCCAGCAAATGGCAACGGATTCGCAATGTAACCATTCCGCAGTTGACACCATTGGTAACTGTATTGACCATCCTTGCAGTCGGAAATATCTTCCGTGCAGACTTCGGTCTTTTCTACCAAATCCCTCACAATGCTGGTCAGCTTTATAACGTAACCAACGTCTTGGACGTATATGTATATAATGGATTGACCCAGACAGCAGATATCGGGATGGCTTCAGCAGCAGGTCTCTACCAATCAGTAGTCGGATTGATTCTGGTGGTTCTATCAAACTTACTTGCAAGACGAGTTGATCCAAACTCAGCTTTGTTCTAGAAAGGAGGAGAATATGGCAGAAAAGAAAATTAAAAAAGAAAAAATTGATAATGTCGGCATTCACTCCTTCAGTAAGAAAGCAGATATCTTCTTCAGTATCATTTCGGGTTTGATTGCCCTCTCTTGTATCCTACCCTTCGTATTCGTTATCATTATTTCAGTGACGGACGAGAAAAGCCTCCTCCAATACGGCTACAGCTTCTTCCCATCCCAATTTGGATTAGACGGTTTTGAGTTCTTGGCACAGTTTAAGGATAAAATCTTACAAGCCCTCTTCATTTCTGTCTTTGTAACCGTAGTTGGGACATTTACAAATGTCTTTATCACAACAACCTATGCCTACGCTATCTCACGGACAACCTTTAAGTATCGCAGATTCTTTACCATCTTCGTTCTGCTCAGTATGTTGTTCAACGCTGGTTTGGTACCAGGTTATATCATGGTGACTCGCGTGCTTCAGCTTGGGGATACTGTTTGGGCCTTGATTGTTCCAATGCTTCTCTCACCCTTTAACATCATCTTGATGCGTTCCTTCTTCAAGAAGACCATTCCAGAAGCCATTCTCGAATCGGCTCGTATCGATGGTGCTAGTGAGGCTCGGATTTTTTTCCAAATCTGTTTGCCATTGTCACTGCCAGGTATCGCAACCATCACGCTTTTGACAGCACTTGGTTTCTGGAATGACTGGTTCAATGCCCTTCTTTACATCAAGAGTGACAACTTGTATCCATTGCAATATTTGCTTATGCAAATCCAGCAAAATATGGACTACATCGCCAAAGCGGTCGGCTTGACTGGTCAACTGGGAGTTGCTCTACCGAAAGAAACGGGACGTATGGCCATGGTTGTGGTTGCAACCCTTCCAATCGCGATTTTGTATCCATTCTTCCAACGCTACTTTGTAAAAGGTTTAACTATCGGTGGTGTGAAAGAATAGTGCTTATTGAGAAAGAACATTTCTCAGTTCCAAACTTCCCTTGCGTGAAGTTAAGATCATTACATTGTTTATAAGTTTAAAAATAAAAAAAGGAGTTTTTATCATGAAAAACTGGAAAAAATATGCTTTTGCATCTGCTAGTGTAGTCGCTTTGGTTGCAGGTCTTGCTGCTTGTGGAAACTTGACAGGTAACAGCAAAAAAGCTGCTGATTCAGGTGACAAACCTGTTATCAAAATGTACCAAATCGGTGACAAACCAGATAACTTGGATGAATTGTTAGCAAATGCCAACAAAATCATCGAAGAAAAAGTTGGTGCCAAATTGGATATCCAATACCTTGGCTGGGGTGACTATGGTAAGAAAATGTCAGTTATCACATCATCTGGTGAAAACTATGATATTGCCTTTGCAGATAACTATATTGTAAATGCTCAAAAAGGTGCTTACGCTGACTTGACAGAATTGTACAAAAAAGAAGGTAAAGACCTTTACAAGGCACTTGACCCAGCTTACATCAAGGGTAATACTGTAAATGGTAAGATTTACGCTGTTCCAGTTGCAGCCAACGTTGCATCATCTCAAAACTTTGCCTTCAACGGAACTCTCCTTGCTAAATATGGTATCGATATTTCAGGTGTTACTTCTTACGAAACTCTTGAGCCAGTCTTGAAACAAATTAAAGAAAAAGCTCCAGACGTAGTACCATTTGCTATTGGTAAAGTTTTCATCCCATCTGATAACTTTGACTACCCAGTAGCAAACGGTCTTCCATTCGTTATTGACCTTGAAGGCGATACTACTAAAGTTGTAAACCGTTATGAAGTGCCTCGTTTCAAAGAACACTTGAAGACTCTTCACAAATTCTATGAAGCTGGCTACATTCCAAAAGATGTCGCAACAAGCGATACTTCCTTTGACCTTCAACAAGATACTTGGTTCGTTCGTGAAGAAACAGTAGGACCAGCTGACTACGGTAACAGCTTGCTTTCACGTGTTGCCAACAAAGATATCCAAATCAAACCAATTACTAACTTCATCAAGAAAAACCAAACAACACAAGTTGCTAACTTTGTCATCTCAAACAACTCTAAGAACAAAGAAAAATCAATGGAAATCTTGAACCTCTTGAATACGAATCCAGAACTCTTGAACGGTCTTGTTTACGGTCCAGAAGGCAAGAACTGGGAAAAAATTGAAGGTAAAGAAAACCGTGTTCGCGTTCTTGATGGCTACAAAGGAAACACTCACATGGGTGGATGGAACACTGGTAACAACTGGATCCTTTACATCAACGAAAACGTTACAGACCAACAAATCGAAAATTCTAAGAAAGAATTGGCAGAAGCTAAAGAATCTCCAGCGCTTGGATTTATCTTCAATACTGACAATGTGAAATCTGAAATCTCAGCTATTGCTAACACAATGCAACAATTTGATACAGCTATCAACACTGGTACTGTAGACCCAGATAAAGCGATTCCAGAATTGATGGAAAAATTGAAATCTGAAGGTGCCTACGAAAAAGTATTGAACGAAATGCAAAAACAATACGATGAATTCTTGAAAAACAAAAAATAATCAGCTAAATTGATTTCGTGTATTCATTCCTAACTCCTAAAATAAGAATCACTGCTTTCCTCAGGTTGGTCTGGGGAGGGCAGTGGTTTTTTTGAATGAAAAATAAACCAACTAATATAATTCAGGTATAGTTGGTCTTTTTGTATAAAATTGCTATTTTATGAGGAGTGTTGTCTCTGTAATAAATCATTCTTATCCCAAGTATAGAACTTCATCACAGAGACATTCGATATCTTGCTCTATATGAGAAGCTAGAATAATAAGTTTCCCCTTTTCTTTTAGGTGGAGTAATTTTTCTCGAATTTTTTGAACAGATTGCTTATCAAGTCCGTTCATTGGTTCATCTAAGAGTAATATATCTGGATTTTCCATAAAAGCCTGTGCTAGAGCTAATTTTTGTTTCATTCCTAAAGAGTAGTGTTTTACTTTTTTAGAAGAACTAGGATCGAGTCCTACATCTATCATACTCTGAATGATTTCTTTCTCTCCTATTTTATTTTTGATTAGAGCTAGTTGATGTAAGTTATCAAAACCAGAATAACCTTCCAGAAATCCTGGAGTCTCAATAATAACACCTACACTTGGTAAGAAGGGAAAATCTATTCCAAGTATGTTTCCATCTAATTCGATTTTTCCTTCAGTTATACCTTCTAATCCCGCTAAACACTTGAGTAAAACTGTTTTTCCTGAACCGTTATATCCAACAATTCCGTATATATTTCCACTGGAAAATTCAAAGGAAAGGTCTTCAAAAATTACATTGTGTTTATAGTTTTTACGAATAGATTTTAAATGTAAGTCTGTCATATCTATTGTCTCCTTATTTTTTTCATAACAACTAGGATTATGGTGAGCAAAAGGTATAAAAGTAGGATACGAGTAATTATTTCTGGTAGGGATAGTAAGCCAGAATGGGCTTCGTATTTAATATAATGGAAGTCTAGCCAAGTTAAAGGAGATAAAAATTTAATCCAGAAACGTGAAGCTTCTGTAATAAATAATTCTACAATAACTAATCCACAGGCTAAGGTATTTCCTAAATTAGAATAATAACTATTGAAAACGAAAATCACTCCCCCAATCAATATGAACATAAGGAATAACAATAAGAATATTTGAAAAAAAGCGCCATAGGGAGAATAATATTGCAGTATAATTGAGCGTAGATGCGTCATGCTATCAACACCTTCCGGAAATGAAATGCGTCCTTGAGCTAGGGAGGGTAGGAGACGTCCCCAATGATTTGAAAGGTGTAGTGTAGGGAGAAAAGTGATTAAAATGCTGATGATTTGGTAAATCGAAGCGATTAAGCTCGCGATAAGCAGATAAATAAACTGGGAGAGCATCCACTTTTTCTGTCCGATTTTTAAGATTAACCAAAACTGGAAAGTATCTTTTAAAGGAAGATTGCTAAATAGTAGTATGACAGATAAAATAGAAATTGCAGTGAACCATTGACTCGTGAAGAGAACAGTTACAATGCTGACAGGATAAGTTTCTTTGAAGTGATTAGCTAAATTAGAAAAAGGTAGCATTAAAATCAAAGTATAGAGGTGAAAGAAAATTAAGATAGGCAACAATCGTTTAAAGGTGAATTGTTGTTTTAAGAGAATAGTTACTACACGTATAATCTCCATAAGATTACTCCTTATCATAAAAATGCCAATGTTTTTTAAGAGCTAGTCGAATGATCTCTATTGACAAAAGTGCCCATAGAGTTAAGAAAATATAAGGATAAAGCAACGAAAAAATATTTCGAAAGTTTTCGTCACCTACTTGAAAATATGCTAGCCCTTCTCGTAAATAATCATCTGTCGTTAAGACGATATGTGGTAGAGTAAAAAAAGGGAGAACTCTCTCTAAACCAAATGTTGTGAGGACAAACCAGGCTGTACTTGGAAGAAGATAGACCATTAACACATTAGGGTAAAAAACGGAAAGAACTCCACCTAATAGAGTAAAGAATGCAAAATAGAGTCCAATTAGACTAATGAGAAGGAAGTAGAAAAGGAATATAAATCCTTGATTTAACAACCACTGATTGCTAAAAGTAGATGAGTAGTGAGAATTAGTGAGGGGAAAATAAAAGGAGAGGAGAATTAAAAAACAGAATCCTAAGGTCAGTCCTACAAAATAAGAACGGAAAATTAACCGTTTGACGAAGGAAGAAGCGTATTGTCGCAGAGACATACGACTAAGTAAAAAAGGAAGTCTATTTTGATGGTAGTCTTGTGAAAAGTCTGTTACTACAGTGGAAGCTGCTGTTAAGATATATAATGACATTGCTAGATTTCTAGAGAAGGAGAGCATGAAATAATCAGGGACTGCAAGTGAATTTCTTCCGTCTAATTTTATTGTTAGATCTGTATAGGACATCATCAATGCAACTACTAAGGAAAAGAGTAGTCCAATCCAAATCCTCCAATCTTTTAGCGTATATTTAAAGGGGAGAAGTAGTTTCATCTAACTTACCTCTTTCCAGTTTGTGGGATCGATAACTGCTTTATCTATACGATCTTTTTCTTTGATTGTAAAGATTAGGAAGGGACGATAGAGATTTCCTCCATAGAGTTCTTTTTCTTGAGTGGGAATAGGTATATACTCAATTGTAAATGACTCAATATAAATTGGACTGTCCAAAATCAAATTTTCGTATTTTTCTTTTAAGACGTCTAATCCTTTTTGGACAGAAAGAGTCGCCATTTTATCTATTTTTTGAGTCGGTAAGATAACACCAGATAAATCAATTCCTTGAATCCCTGCTTGGGTGATGATAAAGTTTAGGTCAGGACCATGAATAAAACTAATCTCTCCGGATGAACCTAGCTGAGTTTCGCCATCAATAACTCTTTTACTAGAAAGTTTTGGAAAAACAGTAACATAGCACATATCAGTCAGATTGTTTTTGTCTATCTTTGTTCCTTTTAATTCTTTGGCATTTCTTTCGTAGGTTGGGAGATACTCAAGGAGTGTTTCTTTTGAGATAGCGTAGATGAGATAATCATAATCGTCAAATCCTAATTGGAGGGTATTTAGAAATTGCTTAACTTTGTTAACACCATCTTCTTTTGAAAATGGAAGTTCTTCTTTAAAGTCGGTTAGATTTAGATTATTTTCAATAGCGTCTAATCGTAGGTTGTGGAAAACACTTGATAGATCTGATATTTGATCAGATGTTAAATGAATCCATGATCCAGTTTTATTGACGGTAATATCTGCTCTGGTCTTTCCTTTTTGGAGTCTGGTTAAAGGATTCTTATCGGCAATAATCTCACTAATTTCACTATCATTTCCCATAAAATTTTGAATAGCTGTTACTAATGTGTTTTTGTCTCCTTTTTTTGAGTCCCAAAAAGGCAATTCTTCTTTATAGGAGGTATCTATCTGGTCTGATAGATAGATTTGCTCTGTTATCTCTTTATAACCTTCTTTTATGGGGAGGTTTTCCTTATTTATCTCCGTTATTTGTTTTTTGTTATATTGACAAGCTGTTAAAAAGATAAAGGGAAGAATAAGTAGAAATAATAGGTATTTTTTCATAGTAAAAAACTCCTTTTAAAAAAGGAGCAGAGGCATGACACTTTTAAGATGCGGCCTCCACTCTTAGAAGGGGGCTTTAGGCTAGCGAACGCTCAAATGATTAACTAGCGAATAACCCAATGTTTGCTACTTTTTGTTTTGAGACGAATTAAGGGTCAAAACGTCCTGTAATATTCGAGTCGAGCCAACCATATTTAGAGGCGTTGAGATAATAATAACGTCCAATTGTCCCATAACCGTCATTATAGTGAAGATTATAGCGACCATTTGAATCAGCTATTTTCATCTCAGTTGCAGGTTCATCCTCAGCAGCAGTCCAAGCGCGAATTCTGACCTTTTTTCCCCAACCAAGACCACCTGTGATATTAGCAACAGCAGGGGAGCCGTCTGTTTTTTCAGTTTTTCGGCTACTAACGGAATAGTCTTCGCGTGCAACATGAAGATTGAAATACACCATCTTAGCAGAAACAGTCTGACTAACTAAGGGGAGTAAGCAAGCGACTCCCAGTCCTAATGCGATGCATTTTTTCAAATTTGTCATCACAATACCTCCTTTGTATTTTAGTGAAACCGATTTCATTTATATTGTACTACTTTTTTTTATAATGTCAACCGCAAAATAA
This sequence comes from Streptococcus sp. 3874, assembly GCF_013276425.1. Classification (NCBI taxonomy): domain Bacteria; kingdom Bacillati; phylum Bacillota; class Bacilli; order Lactobacillales; family Streptococcaceae; genus Streptococcus; species Streptococcus sp. 3874. Next base: position 8,548 of record NZ_VMLA01000057.1, read on the forward strand.
AGTATTTGTGATTGTGTGTAATTCGAATGTGATAATGTCTTTATAAAATAAGTTATTAGATTTACATATCTCATAAAATATGGTTAAATTATTATATTGAATTTAGAATAGTACAGCATCTCTTCTAAAATATTGTTATAAATTGATTTGGATTCCAAAATTAAATTGCTCGATTCTTATTTCATTTTATTATATTTGACCCAGATAAAGCGATTCCAGAATTGATGGAAAAATTGAAATCTGAAGGTGCCTACGAAAAAGTATTGAACGAAATGCAAAAACAATACGATGAATTCTTGAAAAACAAAAAATAATCAGCTAAATTGATTTCGTGTATTCATTCCTAACTCCTAAAATAAGAATCACTGCTTTCCTCAGGCTTATCTGGGGGAGGCAGTGGTTTTTTGGGCACAAGGATATAGATATTCCTGTTTTTTCTTATCCTTATTTTAATACTCAATGAAAATCAAAGAGTAAACTAGGAAGCTAGCCGCAGGCTGCTCAAAACACAGTTTTGAGGTTGTGGATAGAACTGACAGAGTCAGTATCATATACCTACGGCAAGGTGAAGCTGACGTAGTTTGAAGAGATTTTCGAAGAGTATAACCATTCAGGAAATTTCGAGAACCCTCTACAATTTCCAGTCAAATAAATTGCATTCGTTTTCTCAAGCAGGTATACTAGTATGGATAAATAAAAAATTTAGAAAATTTAAGAATAGAAAAGAGAACAAATCTTATGGCAAAAGATATTCGTGTCTTACTTTACTACCTTTATACTCCAATTGAAAATGCAGAGCAATTTGCTGCAGACCACTTGGCTTTCTGTAAATCAATCGGTCTTAAAGGCCGTATCCTAGTCGCTGACGAGGGAATTAACGGAACAGTTTCAGGTGACTATGAAACAACTCAAAAATACATGGACTACGTTCACAGCCTTCCAGGAATGGAAGACCTCTGGTTCAAGATTGACGAAGAAAATGAACAAGCCTTCAAGAAGATGTTCGTTCGCTACAAGAAAGAAATTGTCCACCTTGGTTTGGAAGACAACGACTTTGACAACGACATCAACCCACTTGAAACAACAGGTGCTTACTTGTCTCCAAAAGAGTTCAAAGAAGCCCTTCTTGATAAAGATACCGTTGTCCTTGACACACGTAACGATTACGAGTACGACCTAGGACATTTCCGTGGGGCTATCCGCCCGGACATCCGCAACTTCCGTGAGTTGCCACAATGGGTTCGTGATAACAAGGAAAAATTCATGGACAAGCGCGTCGTAGTTTACTGTACAGGTGGCGTTCGCTGTGAGAAATTCTCAGGCTGGATGGTTCGTGAAGGTTACAAAGATGTTGGTCAATTGCACGGAGGAATCGCAACTTACGGTAAAGACCCAGAAGTCCAAGGTGAGCTTTGGGATGGAAAAATGTATGTCTTTGACGAGCGTATCGCCGTTGATGTCAACCATGTCAACCCAACCATCGTAGGGAAAGACTGGTTTGATGGAACACCATGTGAACGTTATGTCAACTGTGGAAATCCCTTCTGTAACCGTCGTATCTTGACATCAGAAGAAAATGAAGACAAGTACCTTCGTGGATGCTCACACGAGTGCCGTGTTCACCCACGTAACCGCTATGTTTCAAAAAATGAATTGACACAAGCTGAAGTAATCGAGCGCCTAGCCGCTATCGGTGAAAGCTTGGATCAAGCAGCTACTGTATAAGATCAAACAGTCCTCAGGGGCTGTTTTTCTATGCTTTGTACTCAAAAATCTAAAGTTTGTTTCTGTATCTTTCAGGAAAATAAGGTATACTGTATGTAAACGATTTCAAAGGAGTCCAGTTATGGAGAAAACAATTTTTATTCCAAATAAACAGAGCATTTTAGGAGAACAGGAAATTTTGACTGCCAAGTCCATCTTGGCATTGGTAGATGGTTTGGAGTCACATAGCTATGATGCTGTCTATCTCCGTCAGCCTCTTAACCGTCTCGAGTATATCGAGTGTGCGATAGTGGGGCAATCACAATTTCTTTTTAAGGTCAGTTATGCTGATGATCAAAAGGCTTACCGTGTCGATCTTCCTGACCTACTAACGCAGACAGACTGGGAGATCATCAAGTCATTTTTAGATGCTTTGCTTGCTTACACAGGAACTGAGATTGAAGGACTAGATGGTTTTGATTTTGAAGCTTATTTCCAAGCAAGTATTCAAGCCCATCTTGCAGACACTGCAGCCCGTTTTACGATTTGCCAAGGAATTTTTAATCCTGTTTTCTTTAGTCATGAGGATTTGAAAAGCTTTTTAGGGGAAGATGGTTTGGCACAGTTTGAAGCGCGTGTGCGTGCGGTTCAAGAGACAGATGCCTACTTTGCAAGAGTTTCCTTCTATCAGGATGGAGAGGGACAAGTGCATGGCGTTTACCATCTAGCTCAAGGAGTCAAGACAGTTTTACCGAGAGAACCATTTGTTCCTGCAGCCTATATGGAGCAATTGGTGGATAAGGAAGTCCAGTGGGAGATTGACTTGGTTCAAATCACAGGAGACGGCTCTAAACCAGAAGACTATGAGGCTATCGCTCGCTTGGACTATGCAAAATTCCTAGAGTCGCTACCATCAGCATTTTACCACCAACTAGACGCCAATCAATTAGAAGTGCAACCCATCTTAGACAAAGATTTTAAAGCATTAGCACAAGAAGAGTAAAGCAGAAGCAGGTCAAGTGACTTGCTTTTTGATATATAAAAAATCCTGCCGTGAAAGACAGGATTGCTACTCAATGAAAATCAAANNAAGTCAGTAACCATACATAAGGTAAGGCGAAGCTGACGTGGTTTGAAGAGATTTTCGAAGAGTATGAAGTTTAAAGAAAGGCCAAGATACGAAGATAATCCCCAATTAGTGCCACTTCAGCTACAAAGAAGAGGAGGATAATGACTCCGTTCACAAGGACAGACAAGAATAATTGATAGAAGGAGTCGCTTTCACTTGCTTGACTAGGTCTCGTAATGATATGGAGGCTAGCAAGCAGAATGATTCCAATGCTAATCACACACAAGAGGGCTGTAAATCGTAGGCTATCAAAGAAGGCAAAGAAACTAGCAATGGCAGTTAGGAAGATTGGAATTGCCAAGAGTTGACTATATTGTTGGAGAATCTTTTCCAGTGTCCAGTTCTTGTCTTGGTAGATAAATCGTCTCACAACGAAACTACCCAAGAGGAATGAAAAGAAGAAGAGTGTTGTTGCTACTAGGATAGAGATGATAGAAAAGAGAGTTAAAGGTGCTAGTTGCTCAGGGAAGTGGCTGTTTATGGTTGCTATATGTCCATAGTAAGCATGTTTGATGTGGTAGATACTAAAGAAAAAGGAAGATGAAGAAAATAGAATGAGCAAGAGAAAGGCTGTGTAGCTGTGTGTGCTACTTGTTTCAAGCTTGCTTGTAGGAGATTTGATTGCTTCCACTAGCCAAGACCAAAAATCAAGCACTTGCTCTTTCCATTTATCCCTAGATTTTGGAGCTTGGTCGGGGATATAAGGACTTTCTAAAGATTTACTGAGAAGAAGAGGCTCTTTCGTGGTTGCTTTTTGCTGAGGAAGAGCTTCTTGGCTCTCTTCAGCTATAGTGACTTTTTCTGTTTCTTTAGAAAGGTCTGGCTCTTCTTCAGTAGAATTAGATGCCTTCTTTTCTTCTATTTCTGTTCTCGCTTCACTGTCTTCAGGAGCTTCCATTTTCTCTTCTTGCTGGCTTTCCAATTCGACTTCAGCTTGAGAGACTTCCTCCTCTAACTGAGTATTTTTTTCAATTGGTGTATCGAGATCGGCTATCCTTTCTTCAGCCTTGTCTGCAACCTCTTGAGCTTGCTCTTCAGGCTTGTTCTTGCTTGTTGTTTTTACAAAATCATTACTTTCAAACCATTCTTGTTTCATGGTAGAACCTCCTTTTAGTTAGATAAATATGTTTCCATAGTAGCAGATGTAAGCGTTTTTGTCAACGTCTGCTTGGTGTGGATATTAGATCAATATTATCATCAGATCTCGCAATGAGTTGATCCTTGACATCGGTTTTTTCAGTTTTGTAAGGGTTGCTTAATTCCGTACCTCTTGATTCAGGCTTTTCTCTTGTGAATTGGAAGATAGAACCATAGTTGCTTGAGATGTCCCAGTTAATTCGTTGGCTTTCTTTCTGGTCTAGGATGATTCTGAGATAATCTTTGGCAGTCAGTTCAACCTTGCCATGGACTTGGATATTTTCAGCGTGGAAGTGATGTTCTGTTGACTCTAGCTGACTATCTGTAAGAACTGTATCAAAGATATTAACGATATTGGGCGTTGTGAGTTTACTGTTTTTGATACGACTTCCTTCAATTCGGAGGATATAGCTGTTTGTATTGAGGGTCGCATTTTCAAGGCTAGCATTTATGATGGTGGTTTGTCCGCGATTGGCTGAGATGTTGATCCCTTTTAGAGTTCTCCCTTTTGGTAGCTGGAGAATAACTTCTTCAAAACGACTAGAGTAGCTACTTGCGATATGAAGAATCCCACCAATTCCAGAAGAGAGAAACGGAGTTTCAGACAGTTTCTTATCAGTGAGACTCAGAGTTCTATCGTTCTGATTGGTGATAAGATCATGGAGAGCAGAAAGAGATGGATGGTAAGAAATGTGGATTTGATCATCGAAAGAGTCTGTGATGGTGAGCGCGTGTTGGTGGAGAGTAATTTCTAGGTTTTCGACTTCCTTGCCAAAGGTTAGCTTTTCCGTACGGCTATCATAGACAGGTTCTTTGGACATGGAAAGTAGGCTCTTAATCCCGTCAGATTGGATACCTACAAAAAGCAGGATAAAGCCGATAACGGTAGTCACCAAACCAAAGATGAGAAATCCTTTTGTCCATTTACGCATGCTGATTACCTCTCTTTCCTTTTTTAAGAACAAATTGTACCAGACGAACAATGAGTAGACCGAAGAAGCGAGTTACATAGGAAATGCCAAGTAAAACTAGCGAAGAAGCACCGATAGCCAGTAAACCAGAACCAAAAATCAAGATAAAGGCTGATTTGGCTTGGGCGAGGACAGTGAAACTTTCAACTAAAAATAGGAATCCGCCGATGATACCCAGTATGGAAACTGCAAAGAAAGCCAGAATGACAGTCAAAGCGGCTACAAGGATTGCGAACAGGGTCACGAGGATGGCGATTCCCAGAGGAATGCCGATAGGTGCTGCAAGGAGGGCTAACAAGGCGATATGCAAAATTTGTCGGTTATTTTTTTGAGCGGGTGCCTCATTGATTTTTTTATCGAGAAGATTGGAGAGGACTTCGTGGGCCGCTTCTTTGGGAGTTCCCAAACTAGCGAAGAGTTCTTCTTCTCCTTCGATTCCAGCATCGTCAAAGAGCTCTCTGAAATAGTCCATGGCTTCGATACGGTCAGCTTCAGGTAGTTTCTTGAGATAGAGTTCTAGCTGAGTCAGGTATTCAGTTCTTGTCATGGCGGATACTCCCTTCTATGATGCCATTGATGGTGTCTGTATAGAGTGTCCATTCATCTTTTAGGGTCAAGAGCTGCTCTATACCACCGTTTGTCAAGGAGTAGTATTTGCGCATGCGACCTTGGAACTCTCTAGAATAGGTTGTCAGAAAGCTATTGCCTTCCAATTTTTTGAGAATGGGATAGAGTGTGGATTCTTTGATATTAGCGATGAGCTTAATGGTTTGGCTAATCTCATAACCATAAGAATCACCCTGCTCCAGTACGGCCAAGATGAGAAATTCAATCAAGGCAGAGGATGTTGGAAAGTACATGGGAAACCTCCTTTTCTAATGTGTAAGATTTTTATATATAATTTTTCTACACATACATTGTACATCTAAAAGAAAGCCCTGTCAAGAGAAATGTGTAAAATTTTTATATATAAAAAACTTCTAGCTAAAACTAGAAGTTTAAAGGATCTTATCCGCTCTGTCCACTGTAAAGAGGGCCACAGTCATCAGGATATAGATGAGCAAGAGGGCAGCTACAGCTGGTACCCAAGAGTGGAACAGGTCAAAACTGTAACCAAAGAGGGTTGGCCCAAAGGCTGCTAGGATATAGCCTCCTGTTTGAGATAGGCCGGACAATTGGGCTGTCTTTTCAGGGGCGCTTGTCTTGAGTGAAAAGTTGACCATGAGATAAGGGAAGAGGGCGCTGGTTGCGGTTCCGATGAGGAGATGGATGGTAAGCCAGTAAATGAAATGATTGATTGGGAAAAAGAGCATGGAAATGCCGACCACACCAGCTAGTGAAACCAGAGTGAGCATGAGCTGACGGTTGCGAGTAGATAAACTGGTTGTCAGGCTTGGGATGGTCATTGAAAAAGGAATGCTAATAAGAGATAAGATAGAAGTCAGCAAGCCAGCTTCGTGACTGGATAGACCTGCATGGATAGACATGGTAGGTAACCAGGTCATGACGGTGTAAAAGATCAAGGATTGAAAACCTGAAAAGATAATAATTGCCCAAACCTGTTTATTACGCATGACCTTTATTTGACTTTTTTGTTTGGTTTGTGGAGCCAGTCTGTGATTATAGCGGTGATTAGGCAGCCAGACCAAAAAAGTTGCTAGGCAGAGCAGGGTGAGGAGGATGATAAGTCCTTTCCAAGAACTGGCTTGTGTAATAGGCACGGCTAGATAGGAAGCCAGAGCCGTCGCAATCCCCATAGAGGTTACATATAAGGTGGTCAGAAAACCAATCTTCTTTGGTTGATTGGCTTGGATAAGACTAGGAAGCAGGACATTGATGACTGCGACACTTGCCCCAACCATCAAGGTTCCTAGATAGAGCAGGGGCAGATTGATTAGTCGAATAAGTGAGCCGATGGTCAAGAAGAAGAGGCTGTAGGTGAAGAGATGCTCCAAGCCGATTTTCTGAGCCAGTCGGGTAGAAAATGGTGAAAAGAGGGTAAACATAAGGAGAGGCAGGCTGGTCAAGACACCAAGCGAACTAACTTCTACCCCCAGCCCTTGCGAAATATCTCCCAAAATAATGGGTAAAACAGTAAAAGGAGCCCGCAAAGAAACACCAATCAGGATAATACCTGGAACAAAAAAGAGTGATTGCTTTTTCATAAAATACCTCTTCTAGCTGATTTTAATAACAGCTTATTTTAAGGCTTTTTCACTATAATGTCAAGTAAGGTTTCTGGCTTTCAAGATAAAAATGGGAAAGTCTTGAAAATTATGATAGAATGGTGGAAGGAAAAATTCAGGAGAGTAGTAGTGACTCAAAATGTTGAAAGTCTTCTCGTATCCATTGTAATCAGTGCATACAATGAAGAAAAATATCTGTCTGGTCTAATTGAAGACTTAAAAAATCAAACCTATCCTAAAGAGAATATTGAAATTCTATTTATAAATGCTATGTCCACAGATGGGACCACAGCTATCATTCAGCAATTTATAAAGGAAGATACAGAGTTTAACTCAATTAGATTGTATAACAATCCTAAGAAAAATCAAGCTAGTGGTTTTAACCTGGGAGTTAAACATTCTGTAGGGGACCTTATTTTAAAAATTGATGCTCATTCAAAAGTTACTGAGACTTTTGTAATGAACAATGTGGCTGTTATTCAACAAGGTGAATTTGTCTGTGGGGGGCCTAGACCGACGATTGTCGAAGGAAAAGGAAAATGGGCAGAGACCTTGCATCTTGTTGAGGAAAATATGTTTGGCAGTAGCATTGCCAATTATCGAAATAGTGCCGAGGATAGATATGTTTCTTCTATTTTTCATGGGATGTATAAACGAGAGGTTTTCCAGAAGGTTGGTTTAGTAAATGAGCAACTTGGCCGAACTGAAGATAATGATATTCATTATAGAATTCGAGAACATGGTTATAAAATCCGCTATAGCCCAAGTATTCTATCTTATCAGTATATTCGACCAACATTCAAGAAAATGCTGCATCAAAAGTATTCAAATGGTTTGTGGATTGGCTTGACAAGTCATGTTCAGTTTAAGTGTTTATCATTATTTCACTATGTTCCTTGTTTATTTGTTTTGAGTCTTGTGTTTAGTCTAGTATTGTTACCGATCACATTCGTATTCATAACTTTACTATTAGGCGCCTATTTTTTACTTTTATCACTACTCACTTTGCTGACTTTATTAAAACATAAAAATGGATTTCTAATTGTGATGCCCTTTCTTTTATTTTCCATTCACTTTGCTTATGGCCTTGGAACGATTGTAGGTTTAATTAGAGGATTTAAATGGAAGAAAGAGTACAAGGGAACAGTAATTTATTTGGAAAAATAAGCCAAATAAATCAAAATATGCTACAATAACAATATAGTAAAACTCTTTTAAGGAGGAGTAAATTTCTATGAATAAAAAACTCACAGATTATGTGATTGATCTGGTGGAAATTTTAAATAAACAACAAAAACAGGTTTTCTGGGGAATATTTGATATTTTCAGTATGGTGGTTTCCATCATTGTATCTTATATCTTATTCTACGGCTTGATTAATCCAGCACCTGTTGACTACATTATCTATACGAGTTTGGCCTTCTTGTTCTATCAATTGATGATTGCATTTTGGGGCTTGAACGCGAGCATTAGTCGTTACAGCAAGATTACGGATTTCATGAAAATCTTTTTTGGTGTGACTGCCAGCAGTGTCTTGTCATATAGTATCTGCTATGCCTTCTTGCCACTTTTTTCAATCCGTTTCATCATTCTCTTTATCTTGTTGAGTACCTTCTTGATTTTATTGCCACGGATTACTTGGCAGTTAATCTACTCCAGACGCAAAAAAGGCAGTGGTGATGGAGAACACCGTCGAACCTTCTTGATTGGTGCTGGTGATGGTGGGGCCCTCTTTATGGATAGTTACCAACATCCAACAAGTGAATTAGAACTGGTCGGTATCTTGGATAAGGATGCTAAGAAAAAGGGTCAAAAACTTGGTGGAATTCCTGTTTTGGGTTCATATGATGATCTGCCTGAATTAGCTAAACGCCATCAAATCGAGCGTGTTATCGTTGCGATTCCGTCGCTTGACCCGTCAGAATATGAGCGTATCTTGCAGATGTGTAATAAGCTGGATGTCAAATGTTACAAGATGCCTAATGTTGAAACTGTTGTTCAAGGACTTCACCCAGCAGGTACTGGATTCCAAAAAATTGATATCATAGACCTTTTGGGCCGTCAGGAAATTCGTCTTGACGAATCGCGTCTGGGTGCAGAACTGACAGGTAAGACCATCTTAGTCACAGGAGCTGGAGGTTCAATCGGTTCTGAAATCTGTCGTCAAGTTAGTCGCTTCAATCCTGAACGCATTGTCTTGCTCGGTCATGGGGAAAACTCAATCTACCTTGTTTATCATGAATTGATTCGTAAGTTCCAAGGGATTGATTATGTACCTGTGATTGCGGACATTCAAGACTACGACCGTCTCTTGCAAGTCTTTGAGCAGTACAAACCTGCTATTGTTTATCATGCGGCAGCCCACAAGCATGTTCCTATGATGGAGCGCAATCCAAAAGAAGCCTTCAAAAACAATATCCGCGGAACTTACAATGTTGCTAAGGCTGTTGATGAAGCCAAAGTAGCTAAGATGGTTATGATTTCGACAGATAAGGCGGTCAATCCACCCAATGTTATGGGAGCAACTAAGCGCGTGGCGGAGTTGATTGTCACTGGCTTTAACCAACGTAGCCAATCGACTTACTGTGCGGTTCGTTTTGGGAATGTTCTTGGTAGCCGAGGTAGTGTCATTCCAGTCTTTGAACGTCAGATTGCTGAAGGTGGGCCTGTAACGGTGACAGACTTCCGTATGACCCGCTACTTTATGACTATTCCAGAAGCTAGCCGTCTGGTTATCCATGCTGGTGCTTATGCCAAGGATGGGGAAGTCTTTATCCTTGATATGGGCAAACCAGTCAAGATTTATGACTTGGCCAAGAAAATGGTCCTTCTAAGTGGACACACCGAAAGCGAAATTCCAATCGTTGAAGTTGGAATCCGTCCAGGTGAAAAACTCTACGAAGAACTCTTGGTATCAACAGAACTTGTTGATAACCAAGTTATGGATAAGATTTTCGTTGGTAAGGTTAATGTCATGCCTCTAGAAGCCATCGATCAAAAGATTGAAGAGTTCCGCACTCTTAGTGGAGATGAGTTGAAGCAGGCTATTATCGCCTTTGCCAATCAAACAACCCACGTTGAATAAAAAAGAAAAACGCATATTATCAGGTCTTGAGCCTTGGTAATATGCGTTTTGTTATGTAGAGGCTTATACTCTTCGAAAATCTCTTCAAACCACGTCAACGTCGCCTTGCCGTAGATATATGTTACTGACTTCGTCAGTTCTA
>NZ_VMLA01000058.1:0-2671 GCF_013276425.1 Streptococcus sp. 3874
GCTGCTGGCTTAGCTGGCTCTGCTGATTCCTGATCAGCTTTTTCTGCTTTTTCAAGCTCTTCAACTTTTGCTTTTGCTTTTTCAGCCTCAGCTTTAGCCTTCTCTAGTTCAGCTTCAGCAGCTGTTTGAGCTTGGTCAGCTTCGGCTTTTGAATTTTCAGCTGCTATTGCTTCTTTATTTTCTTTTTCAGCCTTAGCAGTCGCATCGTCAGCTGTTTTCTTCGACTCTGCTGCTTTTTGCTCTAACTCCGCAATTCTAGGATCTGATTCTTCTTGGGGTTGAGCTGGAGTTTCTTCTTCCGTTTTAGCTGGTTCCTTAGCTTTTGCTTCCTCTACTTCTTTAAGGGTCTTATTGAAGTCATCAACACGAGAATTAATATCTTCTGCGTAAGACTCAACAAGGGCATCCGCCTGGTTAAATTCAGCTTCTGCTGCTGCACGAGCTGCCTCTGCTTCTTTGAGTTTTCTTTTTTGTTCCTCAAGAGCTTTAGCTTTTTGCTCAAGGTCGGCTTTGGCTTTATTGGCTTGCTTGGTTAGAGAGTCAATTTCATCTCCCAATTGATCCGCCTTGTCTTGCAGTTTTTCTGACTCTGGACGTTTATCATCTTCAGCTTGGGCTTTTTCAATTTTAGCTTTTATATCTCTAAGAAGCTGTTCCTTACTATAAAACTTATCGTTGTTTTCAGAGTCAGGTTTAGCATTCTCTGTTGGCAAGTCTTCCAAAACATCACTAGCCTTGATAGCACCACTTTCAATTGCGTCTAGTAAATCTTCCTTACCGATTGCCGCTTTAGCTGCTTGAATAGCTGCTGCTTTGTCAGTAATCTTGTCGTTAGCATTAATTTCATCTTCTGCAGCCTTTTCAAGTTTTGTCAAGGCTGCTTCAAGCTCAGCTTTGGCTTTATCTTCTTTTTTCTGTTCTGAACTCTTAGACTTTTCTATCTCGTCAAGAGTATTGTTGAATTCTTTAGTAAGATAATTAATTTCTGCTGCATAAGATTCCAGAACTTCATAACTCTTTTCAAATTCAGCTTTCCCATTTTGATATTCTGACGAAGATTCATCTTTTCCTTCAAGCTCTTTAGCTTTTTTATCAAGGTCAGCTTTGAGTTTATTGGCTTGCTTGGTTAGAGAATCAATCTGATCTTCCAATTGATATGCCTTGTCTTGCAGTTTTTCTGACTCTGAACGTTGCATGTCTGCTTCTTTAGCTTGAATAACTTTTGTTTTTATTTCATCTGGAAGTTTCTCCATTTTACTGTACAGTTTACCGGTAGTAGTTGAAGTACTTTCATCTTCCTTTGTTGGCAAGTCCTTCAAAACATCGGTAGCCTTTATAGCGCCACTTTCAATTGCTTTTAGTAAATCTTCCTTACCGATTGCCGCTTTAGCTGCTTGAATAGCCGCTTCCTTATCAGTAATACTGTTATCTTTCCTAATTTTATCTTCTGCAGCCTTCTCAAATTGCGTCAAAGCATCTTCAAGGTCATATTTCGCTTTCGCTTCTGGGTCTTTGTCTCTCGCTTCCTTTGCTTTTTTTAGAGTGTCATTGAAGTCGTCAACACGAGCATCAATATCTTCCTTATAAGACTCAGCCACTGCTAAAGCCTTTTCAAATTCAGCTTGTGCCGCTTCATGAGCTGTTTTCGCTTCTTCTAGTTTTTTCTCCTCTTCTACCAGAGTTGCAGCTTTTTTCTCAGCTTCGGCTTTAGCCTTATTAGCTTGCTTGGTTAGAGAGTCAATTTCATCCCCCAATTGATCCGCCTTGTCTTGCAGTTTTTCGGATTGTGGACGTTTGGCATCAGCCTCCTCGGCTTTTTTGATTTTAGCTTTTATCTCTTCAGGAAGAGAAGAATCTTTGCTAGTAATAACTCGTTCTTCATCTTCCTTTGTTGGCAATTCCTTCACAACATCACTAGCCTTGATTTGACCATTTTCAATTGCTTTCAGTAAATCTTCTTTACCGATTCTCTCTTTTGCTTTTTTAATAGCTGCTGCTTTGTCAGTAATCTTGTCATCTGCCTTAATTTTAGCTTCGGCATCCTTTTCAAGTTCTGTCAAGGCCTTCATCACTGCTTCTTTAGCATCAGCTTCTTCCTTTTTAGCAGCAGCTAGCTCAGCAGCAGCAGCCTGTTTAGCTTTTTCAGCTTTTGCTTTTGCCTCTTCTGCAGCTTTAGCATCATCTGCTTCGGATTTTGCTTTCTTAGCAGCTTCTTCAGCTTTGGCTTTCGCTTCCTCTACTTTTTTCTGTAGTTCAGCAACTTTAGCTTCAGCTTCTTTTCTAGCTGCTTCCGCTTTTTCAAGATCCTGTTTAGATTTTTCGGATGCTTTGCTAGTGTTAGTAGTATTTGATTCATCAGCTTTTACAGCCAATTGCTGAACGCTAGTAAGACTAGCCCCTAAAACTACCGCACTGGCTAGGCTGGCAAAAATCATCTTTTTCTTCCCCATTTAGGTCACCTCTTTATTATTATTTTTAATCACCTGAATCACAATCATTATACTCCTCTACAACATATATGTCAAGTATTTTCCCAATATTTATCTAAAATTATGATTCGGATAACTCCCACTTGTCTGGTCAAAGTGGAAATTGGTCTAAAACAGATTTTTATGGTGAAATTTAGTGTGAGATGTTTGAGTTAGAAATGAGGTAACCGTCCAATAACGAA
>NZ_VMLA01000059.1:0-9091 GCF_013276425.1 Streptococcus sp. 3874
AAGTCAGTCACATATATACGGTAAGACGACGCTGACGTGGTTTGAAGAGATTTTCGAAGAGTATAAAGAAGTTGCTCAGAGAAGATTCTTGATGGCTAATTTGAACTTGAAATTTAGCACCTAGAAAATTTTTGAAAAAAGAGGATTTTTTTGAATAAAAGCCTTTACAAAAAAAATTAAAGTGGTATAATTAAATCATAAAAGGTGCAAACGTTTTCGTAAAACGTTTGCCTAAATAAAAATAAAGGAGATTTGAATGATGAAAGATACATTCAAAAATGTCTTGTCTTTCGAATTTTGGCAAAAATTCGGTAAGGCTTTGATGGTGGTTATCGCGGTTATGCCGGCTGCTGGTTTGATGATTTCAATCGGTAAGTCTATCGTGATGATTAACCCTAACTTTGCTCCACTCGTTATTACTGGTGGTGTCCTAGAGCAAATCGGTTGGGGGGTTATCGTTAACCTTCATATCTTGTTTGCCCTCGCTATTGGAGGAAGCTGGGCTAAGGAACGTGCTGGTGGTGCGTTTGCGGCAGGTCTTGCCTTTATCCTAATCAACCGTATCACTGGTACAATCTTTGGTGTATCAGGAGACATGTTGAAGAATCCAGAAGCTATGGTAACAACTCTCTTTGGTGGATCAATCAAAGTTGCTGATTACTTCATTAGTGTTATGGAAGCTCCAGCACTTAACATGGGTGTATTCGTAGGGATTATTTCTGGTTTTATTGGAGCAACTGCTTACAATAAATACTATAACTTCCGTAAGCTTCCTGATGCACTTTCATTCTTTAACGGAAAACGTTTTGTACCATTTGTAGTTATTCTTCGTTCAGTAATTGCTGCAATTCTACTTTCAGCTTTCTGGCCACTTGTGCAAACTGGTATCAATAGCTTTGGTATTTGGATTGCCAACTCACAAGAAACTGCACCAATCCTTGCACCATTCTTGTATGGTACTTTGGAACGTTTGCTCTTGCCATTTGGTCTTCACCATATGTTGACTATCCCAATGAACTACACAGCTCTTGGTGGTACTTATGACATTTTAACTGGTGCAGCTAAAGGTACTCAAGTATTCGGTCAAGACCCACTATGGCTTGCATGGGTAACAGACCTTGTAAACCTCAAAGGTACAGATGCAAGTCACTACCAACAATTGTTAGATACTGTTCACCCAGCTCGTTTTAAAGTTGGACAAATGATCGGTTCATTCGGTATCTTGATGGGTGTGATCGTGGCTATCTACCGTAATGTCGATGCTGACAAGAAACACAAATATAAAGGTATGATGATTGCGACAGCTCTTGCAACATTCTTGACAGGGGTTACTGAACCAATCGAATACATGTTCATGTTCGTTGCAACACCTATGTATCTTGTTTACTCACTTGTTCAAGGTGCTGCCTTCGCTATGGCTGACGTTGTAAACCTACGTATGCACTCATTCGGTTCAATCGAGTTCTTGACTCGTACACCTATTGCAATCAGTGCTGGTATCGGTATGGATATCATTAACTTCGTTTGGGTAACTGTTCTCTTTGCCGTAATCATGTATTTTATCGCAAACTTCATGATTCAAAAATTCAACTACGCAACTTCAGGGCGTAACGGAAACTACGAAACTGCTGAAGGTTCAGAAGAATCTAGTAGCGAAGTGAAAGTTGCAGCAGGCTCTCAAGCTGTAAACATCATCAACCTTCTTGGTGGACGTGCAAATATCGTTGATGTTGACGCATGTATGACTCGTCTTCGTGTAACTGTTAAAGATGCAGATAAAGTAGGAAATGTAGAGCAATGGAAAGCAGAAGGAGCTATGGGTCTTGTCATGAAAGGACAAGGGGTTCAAGCTATCTACGGACCAAAAGCTGACGTATTGAAATCTGATATCCAAGATATCCTTGATTCAGGTGAAATCATTCCTGAAACTCTTCCAAGCCAAATGACTGAAGCACAACAAAACACTGTTCACTTCAAAGGTCTTACTGAGGAAGTTTACTCAGTAGCAGACGGTCAAGTTGTTGCTTTGGAACAAGTAAAAGATCCAGTATTTGCTCAAAAAATGATGGGTGATGGATTTGCAGTAGAACCTGCAAATGGAAACATTGTATCTCCAGTTTCAGGTACTGTATCAAGCATCTTCCCAACAAAACATGCTCTTGGTATTGTGACTGAAGCAGGTCTTGAAGTATTGGTTCACATTGGTTTGGACACAGTAAGTCTTGAAGGTAAACCATTTACAGTTCATGTTGCTGAAGGACAAAAAGTTGCAGCAGGAGATCTTCTTGTCACAGCTGACTTGGATGCTATCCGTGCAGCAGGACGTGAAACTTCAACAGTAGTTGTCTTCACAAATGGTGATGCAATTAAATCAGTTAAATTAGAAAAAACAGGTTCTCTTGCAGCTAAAACAGCAGTTGCTAAAGTAGAATTGTAATATACTTGAGGTTGGAAGCTGTATTCCAACCTCTTATTTTGGGAGAAAAGCATGAAATTTTTAACACTCAATACTCACAGTTGGATGGAAAAAGAAGCAGAGGAAAAATTCCAGATTTTGCTTGAGGATATTCTTGAAAAGGACTATGATTTGATTTGTTTCCAAGAAATCAATCAGGAGATCA
Source organism: Streptococcus sp. 3874 (assembly GCF_013276425.1). Lineage (NCBI taxonomy): Bacteria > Bacillati > Bacillota > Bacilli > Lactobacillales > Streptococcaceae > Streptococcus > Streptococcus sp. 3874. Next base: position 2,622 of record NZ_VMLA01000059.1, read on the forward strand.
CATCGCCAGAGGTGGAGGTCAATGACCTTTATCAACCTTTGCCAGCATCTGAGCCTATTCACCAAGATCACTATGTTAGACTCTTGGTTGAAAAGTTATCTGAGCAAGAGAAAAATTACTACTGGACTTGGGCCTATAACCATATCGGTTATGATCGCTACCACGAAGGTGTGGCTATCTTGTCTAAAACACCTATTGAAGCCAGAGAAATTTTGGTTTCAGATGTGGATGATCCAACAGACTATCATACTCGCCGTGTTGCCTTGGCTGAAACTGTAGTTGATGGTAAGGAGCTTGCAGTTGCAAGTGTCCACCTTTCTTGGTGGGATAAAGGCTTCCAAGAAGAATGGGCACGATTTGAGGATGTCTTGAAAGAATTGAACAAGCCACTTTTACTCGCTGGAGATTTTAACAACCCAGCTGGTCGGGAAGGCTACCAAGCTATTTTAGCTAGTCTATTAGGCTTACAAGACGCTTTTGAAGTTGCTCAAGAGAAAAGTGGTAGCTATACTGTTCCACCAGAAATAGATGGATGGAAAGGGAACACTGAACCCCTTCGAATCGATTATGTCTTTACTACCAAAGAGTTAGAGGTAGAAAATTTACATGTCGTATTTGATGGTAACAAGAGTCCGCAAGTCAGTGATCACTATGGCTTGAATGCTATGTTAAACTGGAAATAATAACTGAAAAGAGGTTGGGATTCACAAGTTCCAGCCTTTTTCTGATTAGAAAAGCTACTGGACATAGCCTAATACTCTTCGAAAATCAAATTCAAACCACGTCAACGTCGCCTTGCCGTACTCAAGTACAGCCTGCGGCTAGTTTCCTAGTTTGCTTTTTGATTTTCATTGAGTATGAAAAGAGGTTGGAATCATGAAGTTCCAGCCTTTTTCTGACTAGAGAAGCTACTGGAAATAGCCTAAATAAGTGAGACTACTGAAATGAAATAAAATATGGTATAATTGGTAAGATAGATAGAATCGAGGATAGTATGTCATTTACGAAATTTCAATTTAAAAACTATATTAGAGAAGCCTTGGAGGAGTTGAAATTTATAACTCCAACAGAGGTGCAAGACAAGTTGATTCCTATTGTTTTGGCAGGTCGTGACCTAGTCGGTGAATCAAAAACAGGTTCAGGTAAGACTCACACTTTCTTGTTACCGATTTTCCAGCAACTAGATGAAGCTAGCGATAGTGTACAAGCAGTCATTACTGCACCGAGTCGTGAGTTGGCTACTCAAATTTACCAAGCAGCCCGTCAGATTGCTGCCCACTCAGAAGTGGAAGTTCGTGTAGTTAATTATGTGGGTGGTACGGATAAGGCTCGCCAGATTGAGAAATTGGCAAGCAACCAGCCTCATATTGTCATCGGAACGCCAGGCCGTATCTACGACTTGGTTAAATCTGGTGATTTAGCTATTCATAAAGCCAAGACATTTGTTGTTGATGAAGCAGACATGACCTTGGATATGGGATTCTTGGAAACTGTTGATAAGATTGCTGGCAGCCTTCCAAAAGACCTGCAATTCATGGTCTTCTCAGCGACTATTCCACAAAAGTTGCAACCATTCTTGAAAAAATATTTGTCAAATCCTGTCATGGAGAAAATCAAGACCAAAACGGTCATTTCTGATACCATTGATAATTGGTTGATTTCTACTAAGGGACGTGACAAGAATGCTCAAATTTACCAGTTGACTCAGTTGATGCAACCCTATTTGGCAATGATTTTTGTTAACACTAAAACGCGTGCTGATGAATTACATTCATATCTGACTACTCAAGGCTTGAAGGTGGCAAAAATTCATGGGGATATTGCCCCTCGTGAGCGTAAGCGTATCATGAATCAAGTGAAAAATCTGGATTTTGAGTACATTGTCGCAACAGACTTGGCAGCGCGTGGGATTGACATTGAAGGTGTCAGCCATGTCATCAATGATGCCATTCCGCAAGACTTATCTTTCTTTGTGCACCGTGTTGGTCGAACTGGACGAAACGGCCTACCAGGTACAGCTATTACCCTTTACCAGCCAAGTGATGACTCGGATATCCGTGAGTTGGAGAAATTAGGAATTAAATTTACTCCGAAGATGGTCAAAGACGGGGAATTTCAAGATACCTATGACCGTGATCGTCGTGCAAACCGTGAGAAAAAACAAGATAAGCTCGATATCGAAATGATTGGTTTGGTTAAAAAGAAAAAGAAAAAAGTCAAACCGGGTTATAAGAAGAAAATTCAATGGGCAGTTGATGAAAAGCGCCGTAAAACCAAGCGTGCAGAAAGTCGTGCTCGCGGTCGTGCAGAGCGTAAAGCAAAACGCCAAACATTTTAATAGAAATCGTTGGAGTACTGAGCTCCAACTTTTTGCTTTATGAGAACGAACTATCTAAACCGAAATACCACATTAAAGACTGCAAATTGTGTTTAAAAATGGTATAATGATAAAGTTATATAGTCCCGATAAGATGGTAGGTATTTATTACGAAGAGTTTGTGACTCGCAAAGACTGACGGCTCCAAGGTCGCTCGTCTTTCTACGGTTGCCGCCATATTGCGGTCACCCTATGCGCCTTACTAGCTTCATAAATAAAAAAGTATCGTTTTTATTTCTTTCGCGTCGTAACTCTTAGATAATGGAAATACCTATCAGTACTTTGTAACTCTATAACACTATTTTTAAGGGGGGACATTTTTATGTCAGAACGTAAATTATTCACGTCTGAATCTGTATCTGAGGGACATCCAGATAAGATTGCAGACCAAATTTCAGATGCGATTTTGGATGCTATTTTAGCAGAGGATCCAGAAGCTCACGTTGCTGCTGAGACAGCTGTATATACTGGTTCCGTCCATGTTTTTGGTGAAATTTCTACAAATGCTTATGTGGATATTAACCGTGTGGTTCGTGATACCATTGCAGAGATTGGCTACACCAATACAGAGTATGGTTTTTCTGCTGAGACTGTAGGAGTACACCCATCTTTGGTGGAACAATCTCCTGACATCGCCCAAGGTGTTAACGAAGCCTTGGAGGTTCGTGGAAATGCAGATCAAGATCCACTGGACTTGATTGGAGCAGGTGACCAAGGGCTCATGTTTGGCTTTGCAGTGGATGAGACAGAAGAGCTCATGCCATTGCCAATCTCACTCAGTCATAAATTGGTTCGTCGTCTGGCAGAACTTCGTAAATCTGGAGAAATTAGCTATCTCCGTCCAGATGCAAAATCACAAGTTACAGTTGAGTACGATGAAAATGACCGTCCGGTACGTGTAGATACAGTCGTTATTTCTACTCAGCATGATCCAGAGGCTACTAATGAACAAATCCATCAAGATGTGATTGACAAGGTCATCAAAGAAGTTATTCCATCTTCTTATCTCGATGATAAGACAAAATTCTTTATCAATCCGACAGGTCGTTTTGTAGTCGGTGGTCCTCAAGGGGACTCAGGTTTGACTGGTCGTAAGATTATTGTAGATACTTATGGTGGCTACTCTCGTCATGGTGGTGGTGCCTTCTCTGGTAAGGATGCGACTAAGGTGGACCGTTCTGCCTCATATGCAGCTCGCTATATTGCCAAGAACTTCGTTGCAGCCGGTCTTGCTAAGAAGGCAGAAGTTCAATTGGCCTACGCTATCGGTGTTGCCCAACCTGTTTCTGTTCGTATCGATACTTTCGGTACAGGAACAGTAGCTGAAAGCAAGCTTGAAAAAGCAGCCCGTCAAATCTTTGACCTTCGCTCTGCAGGAATTATCCAAATGCTGGACCTCAAGCGTCCAATTTACCGTCAAACAGCAGCTTATGGACACATGGGACGTACAGATATTGACCTTCCATGGGAACGTTTGGACAAGGTAGACGCTTTAAAAGAAGCAGTCAAATAAAATCTTAAGAGGGGGACTTCCTCTCTTTTTTATAGTTTTTAACTATACTGGGATACTGTTCTGAAAATCCATTTTGCGAAAGTAGAGATTTACATGTATTTCTTTAAAAATGCCAAAGGTTGAGATTTCTCCTCGTAATAGATAATCATGGAGATATTTCAATCCAAAGTTTTATTCGTTATCACTTGACTATTGCAAGGTTTTCTAGAGCAACAGAGTCATGGAATGGACTCATGGTTGAGATTTCTCCTTGTTGCTTGGATTTCATTCAAAAGTCTGTGACCCAAGTCTTGTTCAAACTTCCAATACACTAGCTGTTTCCATAACATGACTTCTGCACTAGACTTTCTTTTCCGAATAAATAGATAGAACCACAGAATCTAGTAAACCTAGAATTAAAATTATGGTATAATATTAGCAATAAAAAGAATCTGGAGGATTAGAATCATGGTATCAACGAAAACACAAATTGCTGGTTTTGAGTTTGACAATTGCTTGATGAATGCAGCAGGTGTGGCTTGTATGACGATAGAGGAGTTAGAAGAGGTCAAAAACTCAGCGGCAGGAACCTTTGTTACTAAGACAGCAACCTTGGACTTTCGTCAGGGAAATCCTGAGCCACGCTATCAAGATGTCCCACTTGGTTCTATCAATTCTATGGGCTTGCCAAATAAGGGCTTAGACTACTATTTGGATTATCTTTTGGATTTACAGGAAAAAGAGCCAAACCGAACTTTCTTCTTATCTCTAGTCGGTATGTCTCCAGAGGAAACCCATACTATCTTGAAAAAAGTCCAAGAGAGTGATTTTCGTGGTCTGACTGAGCTAAACCTCTCCTGTCCAAATGTTCCAGAAAAACCTCAGATTGCCTATGATTTTGAGACAACAGACCGGATTTTGACAGAAGTATTTGCCTACTTCACCAAACCTCTTGGAATTAAATTGCCACCATATTTTGATATTGTTCACTTTGACCAAGCGGCAGCTATTTTCAACAAATATCCGCTCAAGTTTGTCAACTGCGTTAACTCTATCGGAAACGGCCTCTATATAGAAGACGAATCTGTCGTTATTCGGCCTAAGAATGGTTTTGGTGGAATTGGTGGAGAATACATCAAACCAACTGCTTTAGCTAATGTTCACGCCTTTTATCAACGCTTAAATCCCCAGATCCAAATCATTGGAACAGGTGGCGTGTTGACTGGTCGTGATGCCTTTGAACATATTCTCTGTGGAGCGAGTATGGTGCAGGTGGGAACCACCCTTCACAAAGAAGGCGTCGGTGCCTTTGACCGCATTACCAATGAACTAAAAGCAATCATGGCGGAAAAAGGATACGAGAGCTTAGAAGATTTCCGTGGGAAATTGCGCTATATTGACTAAATTAAATCGAAAAATCAGAAGAAAGGAGAGAAGATGCTAGCCATTGAAGAGAGTCAGAAGTTGACTTTATCAAATTTACCTAGCCTGAGCCTTTTTACAGGGACAGATCAGGGTCAGTTTGAAGTGATGAAGAGTCAAGTATTGAAACAGATTGGCTATGATTCTGCTGACCTCAACTTTGCCTACTTTGATATGAAAGAAGTGGTCTACAAGGATGTGGAACTGGAGTTAGTCAGCCTTCCTTTCTTTGCGGATGAGAAAATCGTGATATTAGACCATTTTGTAGATATCACAACAGCCAAGAAACGCTTTTTAACAGATGATGAACTCAAGTCGTTTGAGGAATACCTTGATAACCCTTCACTAACAACCAAGTTGTTGATCTTTGCGGAAGGAAAGCTGGATAGCAAAAGACGGCTGGTAAAATTACTTAAGCGTGATGCCAAGGTCTTTGATGCAGTAGAAGCCAAAGAACAAGAATTACGCCAGTATTTCCAAAAGTGGAGCCAGAAAGAAGGTCTGCAGTTTACCAATAATTCTTTTGAAAATCTTCTCGTCAAGTCGGGTTTTCAATTTAGCGAAATCCAGAAAAATCTCCTCTTTTTACAGTCCTATAAGGAAGACTCTGTTATCGAGGAAGAGGATATTGTTAACGCAATTCCCAAGACCTTGCAGGACAATATTTTTGATTTAACTCAGTTTATTCTGACTAAAAAGATGGACCAGGCGCGTGACTTGGTTAGAGATTTGACCTTGCAAGGTGAAGATGAAATCAAACTGATTGCAGTCATGCTAGGACAATTTCGGACTTTTACTCAGGTGAAGATTTTGGCGGAGTCTGGGCAAACAGAAGCGCAGATTGCAAGTAGTCTAGGAAGTTTTCTCGGACGCAATCCTAATCCCTATCAAATCAAGTTTGCGCTGAGAGATTCAAGAGGACTTTCTTTGAGCTTTTTGAAGCAAGTAATTTCCTACTTGATTGAGACAGACTATCAGATTAAGACAGGACTCTATGAAAAAGGTTTCCTTGTTGAAAAGGCACTCTTACAGATTGCTAGTCAGGTCAATTAACATTTGTTGAAACTACAACCCGCGTCAGGATTATCTTGTCGTGGGTTTCTTGCTGATTTGCTTATTTTATACTCAATGAAAATCAAAGAGCAAACTAGGAAACTAGCTGCAGGTTGCTCAAAGCAC
>NZ_VMLA01000006.1:0-16391 GCF_013276425.1 Streptococcus sp. 3874
AAACAATAATTTTTCACCCTTGTAAGCAGAACCGTATCAATCTCATAATGCCCATTCTCCAATCGCAGATTGATAGCTTCAGAACGCTGTTCGATAGATTGACCAGGGGGTTTAAAATTGGTGCTAGCTTGTTTCTTAACAGATTTTCCTTTTCTAGGATAGAGCAGATCCTGTTTTGACAATCCTAATTTTCCATGATGGATCCAGTAGTAGATGGTAGAAATTCCCACGTTAACGCCCTTAGCCTTGACCATCATTTCAGGAGAAACCTTTTGGTTATGATAGTGGAGAATCTTTTCCTTCAGCTCCTTGGTCAATCTTGATTTCTTGACCGAGCGCTTGCGATTATTTTCATAAGCCTGTTGAGCATAGTCGGCAGAATAAACCTCTTTAAAGCGTCCTTTTCCAAGACATTGTCGGACTGTCCCACGCTTGTTTCAGTATGGATAGTTTGAGGAGCTTTTCCAAGTAAAGAGGCGATTTCTCTATTTGATTTCCCTTCCTTTTTCCATCGTTCGATTAAGCGACGGCTATCGATTGTCAAATGTTTGGCTTTTGTAGTATAATGGTTTTGCATCTCTGTGCCTTTCTTGTGTTTGTGATTGAACAACAAGTATAACACAGAGGTGTTTTCTTATGCCTAGAAGAGCTTTCATTTGACAAGAGGAACCCTTGAAGCAGTTTTGTCAGCTAAACCAAGGCTAATCTTAGCCTTGGCTTGTCAGCCTAACAGCATCAAGCCTCTTATCAAATGAAATCGAGTGCTAGCTATCAGCTAGTTGAACCATCTAATTTTTAGGAGGGCTGGGTGGCTAACTTCATTATAGAACTTTCACTTGGTTCTCTTTTTCGCAATGTTTTTATAAAAATGATAAAAACTATTGACAAAACAAAAATATAGTTTATAATAAAAACATAGATAATGAAAATATCAAAAACTATAAAAAGGCAATGCGTTTATGAAAAAGAAAACAGCAGTGATATTTGGGACATTTGCTCCGCTTCATCAGGGTCATATCGATCTGATCCAGCGAGCCAAGCGGCAGTGTGACCAGGTCTGGGTTGTCGTTTCAGGCTATGAGGGAGATAGAGGGGAGCAGGTAGGTTTAACGCTTCAAAAAAGATTTCGATATATCCGAGAGGCCTTTGGTGATGACGAGTTGACCTCGGTTTGTAAGTTAGATGAGACCAATCTTCCCCGTTACCCTATGGGTTGGCAGGAGTGGTTGGACAAAATGTTAGCGGAGATTTCTTATGATGAAACCCAACAAGAACTGATCTTCTTTGTGGGAGAAGCAGACTATCAGCAAGAATTATCAAATCGTGGCTTTGAGACTGTCTTGCAAGAAAGAAAGTTTGGTATCTCAGAGACTATGATTCGAGAAAACCCAAGCAAATATTGGAAATATATTGCTCAACCCTTCCGACGTCAGTTTACAAAGAAAGTGTTGATTATGGGAAGTGCTAGCAATGGGAAGACCACTCTGGCCAAGGATTTGGCTAGGTATTACGATGCACCAGTCAGCTTGGAATATGCACGTGAGTACCAGATCAAAAACAATGTCCGCGACGATGAATTGACTCCAAAGGATTACTATTATCTCCTGTTGTGGCAGTATGACCAGACCTCTAAGTTAATTGACAGTAATGCCAATAGGGGACTGGTGATAGCAGACACCAACTCCTTAGTAACCAAGGGCTACTATGATTATTACATGGAGTCAGAGGATCAAGGGGACTTATCGGGAGAGACTTTTGATAATCTCTTTGCCTCGATCTTGGCTAAGGAAAAATGGGACTTGATTTTCTTTGTGCAACCTATTGGCTCCTATGTCAATGACGGATTTAGAGATATGACTATGGCAGAAGACCATATTCGTCATAGTTTTTCCCAGCATTTGGACCAGACGAGAGAGCGATATTTAGCAAACATTCCACTAGTTTATCTAGCTGAGGATTATCTAGGAAATTATGAAGCAGCAAAAGTGGCTATTGATGCCATTTACCAAGCAGATTAGGAGAAACATATGAAAAAACTAACTGAAAAAATCACACAATTTATCGAAAACTTTAAAAATGTTCATGCAGAAGCTCGCAAAATCGGTTTTGCAGGAATCATGCACTTGCTCTGGAAAGATCTCTTTGTCGGTCGTAGCCTCTTCCAGTGGTTGTATCTCATCGCCTTGTCAAGTGTTCCCTTTATCTTGGAATTAACTCAAAATATAGATAGTCATGATTGGTTAAGCTTGTTTGCATCTTGGACTGGGATTGTCTGTGTTATCTTGGTAGCAGAAGGTCGTGCAAGCAATTATCTCTTTGGGGCTATTAACTCTGCTATCTATTTGATTTTGGCCATGGATGCGACTTTTTATGGCGAAGTCTTGACGACCGTTTACTTCTTTGTCATGCAGCCGATTGGCCTCTATGCTTGGCTGTCCAACCGTATTAATGACCAAGGAAAAGCAGAAGAATCTCACTTTGAAGCTAAGAAATTATCTATTTTTGATTGGCTCAAGTACTTGGCCTTGACTGCTATCATTTGGATTGGTATGGGCTTGGCTTATCAAAGTATCCATAGTGCTCGCCCTTTCCGTGATAGTGTTACCGATGCGACCAATGGTGTCGGTCAGCTCTTGATGACCCGTCTCTATCGTGAGCAATGGATTTTCTGGATTGCAACCAATCTCTTTAGTATTTATCTCTGGTGGGGTGAAAATATCCACATCCAAGGGATGTACTGGGTTTACACTCTCAATAGTCTAGTAGGTTGGTACCAATGGACCAAGGCAGTTCGTAAGGAGGCATAAAATGACGGACACGATGATTCCAGCAGGGATGGAAAAAGAATATTTTGAAATTCATGCAAGTCAGGAGGAGTTTTTAGATTGGTACTACAAGCAGGAACTCCCTCAATACGAAAAACCAAGTGTGACGGTGGATATGGTAGCCTACTGCTTTGTTGAAGGAAAAATCAAGCTCTTATTAATTCGCCGCAAGGCTCACCCTTATCAAAATTGTTTGGCTCTGGTTGGAGGATTTATGGACAAGGGCGAAGATGCTGCGCATGCCTGTCAGCGTGAGGTGAGAGAAGAAGTCAATCTCGATCTTCCTTTGGAAAAAATCGAGCAATTGATGACCGTATCGACCCCCGGCCGTGACCCACGGGGCTGGACAGTGACCATTGCCCACTTGGTTTATTTGCCTAGTCGTGTATTAGAACTTGTTCAAGCAGGAGACGATGCCAAGGATGTTGTTTTTGTAGATGTCGATTTTCAGACAGGCAAATGCTACCTAGAGGGAGTGGAGTTGGAGGAACAAGCCTTCGCTTTTGACCATTATGCCATTATTCAAGAGTCTATCAAACGAATCCAAGGCCGTCTCGACTGGAATCCGACCTTCCTTTATCTGCTGGAGGAGGAGTTCACTGTCTACGAAGGGACTGAACTGGTCAATCTCATCAACCCCGGTCGTCCAATCGTCAGCAATAACTTTCTCGTAAAATACGGAGAATATGTAGAAGAAGTTGGACTCAAACGAGTGCCTAAAAAGAAACCAAGAAAAACCTATCGATTGAAATAAAAAACGAGGTCGGGATAAAGTTCCTGACCTCTTTGTTTGCCTTTATTAGTTTGCTTTGCTGTTGCGACTGTTTTTAGGGATAGTTATCTTTCTTAGAATTGCTCAACATGTGAGTAAAAAGTCTTTGTATCGATACTTGAGATATTTTTCGTGTAGGAATAACAAAGCTATATAGAAAATCATAAAGACTGTGGTCAGATAGAAGATATCAAACGAAGTTTTGCCATAGTGAGTTGCGGATTTATAGGAACCAATTGCTCCCAAAATCAACCAAGGAAGATACTTGAAATACTTATTTAGTATAAGAGTGCACTTCCTATATTCTATTTCACTGTTATTATATTCCTTTGCAGCTAAATATGTAAGCGATTAAATAAGAGCGATTTAAAAAATTTTAAACAAAATAGGAATTTTTCTCTGTTTTTTCTATTAGATTACGAATAGAAGAGTAGGAGGAGTAAAGGTGTTTAAATTATGTGAGATTTTTAAAATAGTTTAAATAAATTATTGACATATTTAAATCTAAATGTTACAATTCCATTACAAAAAGATTTCTTTATATTTCTAAAATATTACAAAGGAGTAGAAAAATGAAAAAGAAAACCTATATCAAATTGATGGTAGCAACTGTATTGGCTTCTACCTTGCTACTGGGAGCTTGTGGAAATAAAAAGGAAACAACTCAAGCAAGCAGTTCTGCTAAGATAAGCCAGTCATCAAGCTCTAAAGCAGCCTCTTCTAGCAAAGAAAGCAAGACTCAGAAGTCCTCAACTTCAGCTTCATCTGAAAAGGCCAAGGCATCTACTGATCAATCTTCAGCAACTGCAAGGCCATCACAAGTGGCACCTGCACCAGAGCAAAGACAAGGTCAAGAAGTGTCTAATCAACAGGCAGCTAGTCAACAAACTCCTGCTCAGGCTCCTTCAACTCAACAGGCTCCTCAATCCCAGTCTAACCAATCAAGCTATGATCCTACAACTGACCGCAAACTTCAAGACAAACAAGCAGAGCAAAATAAACGCTACAAGGGTGTTTTAACCATGGTAGATGGTGATTTCTCAGCTGCAGCGGGCAATTGGAAGGGAGCAAATGGCGAAACCATCACAGTTTCATCAGGAGGTCAATTCACAGTAGAATCTGCTGATGGAAAGAAAGAAAACTACTCTATCAGAGGCTACTCTTATACTCTTGATGATGGCAAGTATAATGCCAAAATTGGTGGAGGAAAAATCATCCAAATTACAACAGGAGCGGATGGCAAGGTTTCCAGTGTTGCTTTGAGTCAATAATAACCCTTAGTATTTGAATTTTTACAGTCAAAAACCCGTAACCTTTAAGAGAGTTACGGGTTTTGGTCTATTAAGCCTTATCCAATTGCAAGAGGGTTTCAATCTCTGCCAGAGTGCTAGCTTGTGAAATGGCTCCACGGAGTTTAGCTGCACCAGATGTTCCACGGAGGTAGTGAGGAGCGAGGCCACGGAATTCACGAACTGCTACGTTTTCCCCTTTGAGGTTAATCAATCGTTTCAAGTGTTCGTAGGCGATTTTCATCTTGTCTTCAAAGGTCAAATCAGGGAGGATTTCTCCTGTTTCAAAGTAATGGTTGATTTGGTTGAAGAGGTAAGGATTTCCCATGGCAGCGCGGCCAATCATGACTGCGTCAGCACCAACTTCTTCGATGCGTTGCTTGGCTTCTTGGACAGTACGGATATCACCGTTGGCGATGAATGGAATCTTGGTTAGAGCTTGGGCAACCTTGTAAAGGGTCTCAAGGTCTGCGTGGCCAGTATACATTTGTTCACGGGTACGGCCATGCATGGCGAGGGCAGAAACACCTGCAGCCTCAGCAGCGAGGGCATTTTCTACTGCAAGAGATGGGTCCGCCCAGCCGGTACGCATTTTGACAGTAAGTGGGATATCAAGGACAGACTGGACCTTGTTGATGATAGAGTAGATCTTGTCAGGATCCTTGAGCCACATAGCTCCAGCTTCGTTCTTCACGATTTTGTTGACAGGGCAGCCCATGTTGATATCGACGATATCGGTCTTGGTGTTTTCTTGGATAAATTCTGCTGCGCGTGCTAGGCTGTCTTCATCGCTACCAAAAAGTTGGATAGAGACAGGGTTTTCGCCCTCATCGATATGAAGCATGTGCAGGGTTTTTTCGTTGTTGTATTGGATTCCCTTGTCAGAGACCATTTCCATTACAACGAGTCCAGCTCCGAGCTCTTTTGCGATGGTACGAAAGGCTGAGTTGGTCACGCCAGCCATAGGCGCTAAAACGGTACGATTGGGAATCTCAACATTGCCAATCATAAAAGGTGTATTAAGATTTGTCACGAATGAGTTCCTCCAGGTCCTTTTCATCAAAGTTGTAAGTAGTTTGGCAGAATTGACAAGTGATTTCTGCCCCGTGGTCTTCCTCTTTCATTTCCTGTAAGTCTGAGCTTGGAAGGCTGGCAAGAGCGTTCATAAAGCGTTCATGGCTACAGTCACATTGGAAACGGATTTCTTCTTCAGAAAGACGCTTGTAGGCTTCGTCCCCGTAGATAGCCTTGAGGAGGGCTTCGATATGGTCGTCGCTTTCGAGAAGAGTAGAGATAGCTGGCATTTCTTGGATGCGTTTTTCAAAGCGAGCAATCTCTTCTTTCTTGGCTCCTGGCAAGACTTGAACTAGGAAACCACCTGCAATCTTGACCTTGTCTTCCTCGTCCAAAAGGACATTGAGGCCGACCGCTGAAGGCGTTTGTTGGCTTTCAGTAAGGTAAAAGGCAAGGTCTTCACCGATTTCTCCAGAGATGAGGGGAGTTATAGAGTTGTAAGGATTTCCAGTACCGTAGTCTGTGATAACGAGGAATTGACCATTTCCAACAAAAGGTCCGACTAGGACTTCACCAGTCGCAGTCTTTTTGATGTCAACACCAGGATTTTGAACGTAGCCTTTGACGTTCCCCTTGGTATCAGCGACGGTGATAATAGCACCTAGAGAGCTAGATCCCAACACCTTAACTGTAAGTTTGGTATTTCCTTTTTCATTGGCTGCGAGAATCTGGCTGGCGATAAGAGTTCGACCAAGCGCTACAGTTGAGCTAGCTTGGGTTTGATGTTTTTCTTGAGCAGTGCGGACGGTTTCAGTGCTATCAAGGACAAAAGCACGAAAGGCTCCGCTTTCTGATATAGTTTTAATAATTTTATCCATAGCTACTATTTTAGCATAAAAATGCCCAAAGGGGGAGCCGTGTGTTTGCTGATTTTCAGGATAATGGACTAGGAAATCAGCGTGAAAATAAAAAGAGAAACAGATTATTTCAGCATTTGTAAGATTTATGCTATGCTTAAGGTAGAAAATGAAAGGGGTAACAAATGTATTTAGGAGATTTGATGGAGAAAGCCGAGTGTGGTCAATTTTCAATCCTTTCCTTTCTATTACAAGAGTCTCAGACGACCGTCAAGGCTGTAATGGAAGAAACAGGATTTTCAAAAGCAACTCTAACCAAATATGTCACCCTGCTCAATGACAAGGCTTTGGATAGTGGTTTAGAGCTGACTATTCACTTAGAAAATGAAAATCTGCGCCTGTCGATCGGTGCAGCTACCAAGGGGAGAGATATTCGGAGCTTGTTTTTGGAGAATGCTGTTAAATACCAGATTGTGGTCTATCTTCTCTACCACCAACAGTTTTTAGCCCATCAATTGGCTCAAGAATTGATGATTAGTGAGGCAACGCTTGGTCGTCACTTGGCTAGTCTAAATCAGATTTTGTCAGAATTTGATTTATCCATCCAAAATGGACGTTGGCGAGGTCCAGAGCATCAGATTCGCTATTTCTATTTCTGTCTTTTCCGCAAGGTCTGGTCGAGTCAGGAGTGGGAAGGTCACATGCAGAAACCAGCGAGAAAGCAGGAAATTGCTACACTAGAAGAAATCTGCGGTGCAAGTTTGTCTTCGGGTCAGAAATTGGACTTGGTTCTCTGGGCTCATATCAGTCAACAACGTCTTCGGGTCAATGCTTGTCAGTTTCAAGTGATAGAAGAGAAAATGCGAGGGTATTTTGACAATATTTTCTACCTTCGTTTGCATCGAAAGGCTCCGTCCTTTTTTGCTGGGCAACACCTCCCTCTCGGAACTGAGGATGGGGAGATGATGATATTCTTCTCTTTCCTCCTATCTCATCGCATTCTTCCTCTTCATACTATGGAGTATATCCTTGGTTTTGGAGGACAGTTGGCAGGTTTACTGACGCAATTGATTCAAGAAATGAAGAAAGAGGAGTTACTGGGCGGTTATACAGAGGACCATGTCACCTATGAACTCAGTCAGCTTTGTGCTCAAGTCTATCTATACAAGGGCTATATTTTACAGGATCGCTACAAGTACCAGTTAGAGAATCGTCATCCATATTTACTCATGGAACATGATTTTAGGGGGACGGCAGAGGAGATTTTTCATGCTCTACCTGCCTTTCAGCAGGGAACGGATTTGGATAAGAAAATTCTCTGGGAATGGCTCCAGTTAATCGAATATATGGCTGAAAATGGTGGCCAGCATATGCGGATTGGTCTGGATTTGACATCTGGTTTTCTTGTCTTTTCAAGGATGGCAGCCATTTTGAAACGGTATTTGGAATACAATCGTTTTATTACCATTGAAGCCTATGATTGTACTCGGCATTATGATTTGCTGGTTACCAATAACCCGATTCATAAGAAGGAACAGACCCCAGTTTATTATTTAAAAAATGACTTGGATTTGGAAGATTTGGCAGGGATTCGTCAGTTATTGTTTAGTTAAAGAAGATGGCAAAAAAACTCAATTTTAGGAGAAAAAGAAGTAAAATTTTCTGCAATAAAACGCATATTATCGAGTCTTTTCAACACTTGACAATATGCGTTTGTTTGACTTTAAATTCTTTTTGCTCAGCCTTTTATTTTATATTCTTAGACAAAATTGCTAGAATTACCTCGTTATCATTTGTGTTATCTACTTTAATAAGACCTGTATCAATTCTACTAAATAATGAATTAATAATGATTAGTCTTTCCTCTTTATCAATATTTGTACCAGCATAAGTCAAAGATTGATAAAATCTAGTTAAAGCTGCTTTCTGTTTGTATTCGGTGGCTAAATGATGATTTGACATTACGATTTTTACCAGTATTCTAATTATATAGATAAAGAAAGAAATAACAGAAATAAATACGAATGATTCTGAAAGAAAAGGAATTTCTTTGATGATATCTAAAGAATAATTATGTATAACTGTAATTAATTTTGTCGAAGTAAAAATTAAAGCTAGTACAGTTACAATAAGGATGATAGTCCAATTTCTAGCCTGCTTTATATATTCTGTAGCACGTTTATTCCAGAGTTGTTCGGGTGCCTCCAATGATAGTTTATTCTTATAAGTCTCCTCTAAATGTTCAAGTTTATCTTTCTTTTCCTTTTGCCAACGATTTATTGAGCTTTGAAACTCTTTTAATTCTATGGCCTTATCATCAAATTGTTGTTGAATATCATTGTATCTGTTTTCGATAAAAGAGGTAATTTCTTTATATTGTTCATTAGAATTATCAGAAATTTCTTGTAACTTACTGGTTAATGGATATATAATATTTTTTTCAAAGTCGAATATATTTTCCCTAATATTAGAGAACTGTTTTCTAAGTAAATACAGAGCCGGATAGAATTGGTATGGATAAGAGCTTGAAAAATAATTGCCTATAGAACTTATATTCTTAGAGAGATAGATGTAACTTCTTATCGCTTCTGTAAGATTGTCTGTTGTTTGCTCTATATAGAATGAAACAAAACTCTTTATTTTTCGAATTTCTAAATCTTTATCAATAGGTGAATCAATTGATAGTATGTAAACAAGCTTCCCTTGCTCAGTAGTTTCACGACTACTTGACAAGTTATAATAAAGATAGTTATTTATAGTATCCGTATTTAAGTCGTCAATCTCAGAAAGAAATTTCCTTATGCCATTTATCTTATTATTCATGATTTGCCAATTTGAATAATAATTAGATGGTGCTTTTTCTGAAACAATCTTCCAATAGTCAAAATTAGTTTTTATTACTTTTTCAATTTGATCAAAAGTAAACATCGCTTCACGTTCGTTGAAGTTTATAGTATTGTTACTGTTAATTGTAAATCGAAATAAAATTTTATCATCCAAAAAATTAGATATTTGTTTGCTCGTAAAACTCATCATACTACCAGCCTATTTAGTCGTTTGAAACTTCTTATTTTTAATTAATATCCTAAAATAAGTGCTCTTACCATTTATTGATAAATCTTTTCCGTCATCTCCTTTTCGGAATCCAACAATTTCAAATTGATTTGGATTAAACTTATGAAGAAAAGTTATTGGAACTCCCATAACTCCTCGATAATCATAAGGAATATCTACTGTTTTATTGATATTGATACCGTTGTAATTATCGTAGGTTAAATATTGGTCTTCATTATTTTTATACTTTTTGGTAAGAATAATGTCCTCGTGCCTTTTGAAATTATCTAAATTTGTTAGCCATAAACAGTTATTAGGGGAAACAATTCTTTCACCACGTTCATTTATAGTGGTTTCTGTCCCATAGAGTTCATAGTGGTCTGGAACGATAAATCCAGAAATACCACGTCCCATATTTATCCCCATCCAAACTTTATTGTTTTCTATGAGTTTAAAAGTTTCTTTGTAAGTAATAGCATTAATATTGCCAATGATTAAAAATTGTTTATCATATTGAACAACTTGTGCAAGGAAGTCTCTGAAAAGTGAAAATGGTGGATTTGTTACCACTATATCTGCTTCTTTTAATAGTTTCATACTTTCCTCACTGCGGAAATCACCGTCACCTTTAAAAAATGTCACGTCATTTAGACTGGGAATAATGACCTCTTCTTTTTTCCCAGTGTATTCATAGTAAAAGCCATTTGAAATTTCTGAATTTAAGCTAAATAAATCAAATTGTTGTTCGATATAACAGGATGCAATCAGCTTTTTCAAACCAAGTTCATTAAAATTTTGAGCAAAATATCTATAAAAATTGCTAGTTCTGGGGTCATCACAATTGCAAAATATAATTTTGTTTTTGAAATGTACCTTGTAATGATGTAACTCCCTATCTATATCTTGTAGTTGAGTATAGAACTCATCATTTTTATTTTTTTTTGCCTTTCTTAAAAAATCATTTTCGTTTTTTCTCATTATCTTATTCCATACTCCTTGTTAATTGGTTAAAAATATCGCTTCCCAAAACTTTAAGAGACGTCTTAGCAACATCTAACATTATATTAAACATTTCCTGAGGATTTCAGTGACTTCCATCACCAGTTGTATAGATAGAGGTTGCTTGAAGCATTATTGATTTGTCTTTATTTTTTATAAATTTATTTTTGCACAAATTAGTATTGATTGGCATGCCGTAATTGGCAGCAGTTAGTCTGTCTAAGCGGTTTAGTATTCCTGAGTCATGTTCAAGTATAACAGACCGTCCGTCTGGCCGTATTACAGAGATAGTTTGCGTTAAAAAATTAGAACCTTCTAGAAAAATAATATAAGGGAAGTGTTCCTCGGATAGCATAAAATTTGCTATTTCAGCAATATTTTTATGTGAGCGTTCAATAGCATTTCCGGCAGCCATTAAATCTTGGTCGTTGTTTTTTCCTACTAGTTTACCTGATTTAATATTTTCAATATCTTTTCCTTGATGTTTAGCTTCTGTTACTAGAACTACACGCCAACTGCCTGAATCATCTTTTACCTCAATGATACCGCCGTCAGGAATAATACTTGCATTCTGTGTAAATAAAGTTTTTCCTAAATCTTTATCCAGCTTACTAAGATAATGATTAATCTCCTTTTTACTAACTGATTTTCTAAATCTAAACTCTAACATCGGATATAATTCCTCTAGTTTCGATTTTACTAGATGAGAGATAGTGCCTACGGCAATATCATGAGATTTTGCATCTTCTCCGAATATACCTACTACTCCTCTTGAATCTTTATGTTGGTTAGTTAGACGATTAGATTGATTCTTTTTAGCCATAAAATTCTCCCCTTTTTTATATTTTGAGGTGTTTTTAGTTATTAACAATATTATATCACACTATGAATGGGTATTAAATAATTGCATTATGTAAACTTTTCATATCGTAAATCTTAGCAAAAATACTCTTATTAGCTACTTCTTCATTAAAATAGGTTATTAAATCTAACTTTTGAGGCCTTTTTTGTGAAATTCACACAATCTCCTCACATTTTTTAAAAAATTAAAAAAAGTTGATGAACAGGAAAGCGCTTTATTTTGTATACTAGTAAGTGTAAAGAGGGAACACCTCAAGATCTTTATCAGGAGGACAGCACATGTCACAAGAAAAATACATCATGGCCATTGACCAGGGAACTACAAGTTCTCGTGCCATCATTTTCAACAAAAAAGGGGAAAAGGTTAGCTCGAGTCAAAAAGAGTTTACCCAGATTTTCCCTCAGGCAGGTTGGGTAGAGCACAATGCCAATGAAATTTGGAATTCCGTCCAGTCTGTTATTGCTGGAGCTTTCATCGAAAGTGGTGTGAAACCAAGTCAGATTGAGGCAATCGGGATTACCAACCAACGTGAAACAACGGTCGTTTGGGATAAGAAAACAGGACTTCCTATCTACAATGCTATCGTTTGGCAATCACGTCAGACAGCTCCTCTGGCTGAACAGCTGAAAAGCCAAGGTTATGTGGAAAAATTCCATGAAAAGACTGGTTTGATTATTGATGCTTACTTCTCTGCTACTAAGGTTCGTTGGATTTTGGATCATGTAGAGGGCGCTCAAGAGCGAGCAGAAAAAGGGGAATTGCTCTTTGGTACTATCGATACTTGGTTGGTTTGGAAATTGACTGACGGTGCGGCTCACGTGACGGATTACTCAAATGCAGCTCGTACCATGCTTTATAACATTAAAGAACTCAAATGGGATGATGAGATTTTGGAAATTCTCAACATTCCGAAGGCTATGTTGCCAGAAGTTCGTTCTAACTCTGAAATCTACGGTAAGACAGCGCCATTTCATTTCTATGGTGGAGAAGTCCCAATCTCAGGTATGGCTGGGGACCAACAAGCGGCCCTCTTTGGACAGTTGGCCTTTGAACCAGGTATGGTTAAGAATACTTATGGAACAGGTTCTTTCATTATCATGAATACTGGGGAAGAGATGCAGTTGTCTGAAAACAACCTCTTAACAACCATTGGTTACGGAATCAACGGCAAGGTTTACTATGCCTTGGAAGGTTCTATCTTCATCGCAGGAAGTGCCATTCAGTGGCTTCGTGACGGTCTTCGCATGGTCGAAAATTCACCAGAATCTGAAAAATACGCTCGTGATTCTCACAATGATGATGAAGTTTATGTCGTTCCAGCCTTTACAGGACTAGGAGCACCATACTGGAACCAAAATGCTCGCGGTTCTGTCTTTGGTTTGACTCGTGGAACAAGCAAAGAAGACTTTATCAAGGCAACTCTTCAATCTATTGCTTATCAAGTACGTGATATCATTGACACTATGCAAGTAGATGCGCAGACAGCTATCCAAGTCTTGAAGGTAGATGGTGGTGCAGCCATGAATAACTTCCTCATGCAGTTCCAAGCTGATATTTTAGGCATTGACATTGCACGCGCTAAAAACTTGGAAACAACAGCTCTAGGAGCAGCCTTCCTAGCAGGTTTGTCAGTAGGTTACTGGAAAAACTTGGATGAGTTGAAACTTTTGAACGAGACAGGAGAACTCTTTGAACCATCGATGAACGAATCGCGCAAGGAACAACTCTACAAGGGCTGGAAGAAGGCTGTGAAAGCAACGCAAGTCTTTGCGGAAGTAGACGACTAATACTGGCAGAATAAAGCGATTTATTTAGAAGGTGTGTAAATATGGAATTTTCAAAGAAAACACGTGAATGGTCAATTAAAAAAATGCAGGAACGCACCCTGGATCTCTTGATTATCGGTGGAGGAATCACAGGGGCTGGTGTAGCCTTGCAGGCGGCAGCTAGCGGTCTTGAGACCGGTTTGATTGAAATGCAGGACTTCGCAGAAGGAACATCCAGCCGTTCAACAAAATTGGTTCACGGCGGTCTTCGCTACCTCAAACAATTCGACGTAGAAGTAGTATCAGATACGGTTTCAGAACGTGCAGTAGTACAACAAATTGCTCCACACATTCCAAAACCAGACCCAATGCTCTTACCAGTTTACGATGAAGATGGAGCGACCTTTAGCCTCTTCCGTCTTAAAGTAGCCATGGACTTGTACGACCTCTTGGCAGGTGTCAACAATACACCAGCTGCTAACAAGGTTTTGAGTAAGAATCAAGTCTTGGAACGCCAGCCAAACTTGAAGAAAGAAGGCTTGGTAGGAGGTGGAGTGTATCTTGACTTCCGTAACAACGATGCGCGTCTCGTGATTGAAAACATCAAACGTGCCAACCAAGACGGTGCCCTCATTGCCAACCACGTGAAGGCAGAAGGCTTCCTCTTTGACGAAAGTGGCAAGATTACAGGTGTTGTAGCTCGTGATCTCTTGACAGACCAAGTATTTGAAATCAAGGCCCGTCTGGTTATTAATACAACAGGTCCTTGGAGTGATAAAGTACGTAATTTGTCTAATAAGGGAACGCAATTCTCACAAATGCGCCCAACTAAGGGAGTTCACTTGGTAGTGGATTCAAGCAAAATCAAGGTTTCACAGCCAGTTTACTTTGACACAGGTTTGGGTGACGGTCGTATGGTCTTTGTTCTCCCACGTGAAAACAAGACCTACTTTGGTACAACTGATACAGACTATACAGGTGATTTGGAGCATCCAAAAGTAACTCAAGAAGATGTAGATTACCTACTTGGTATTGTCAACAACCGCTTCCCAGAAGCGAATATTACAGTTGCTGACATTGAAAGTAGCTGGGCAGGTCTTCGTCCATTGATTGCAGGGAACAGTGCCTCTGACTATAATGGTGGAAATAACGGTACCATCAGTGATGAAAGCTTTGACAACTTGATTGCGACTGTTGAATCTTATCTCTCCAAAGAAAAAACACGTGAAGATGTTGAGTCTGCTGTCAGCAAGCTTGAAAGTAGCACATCTGAGAAACATTTGGATCCATCTGCAGTTTCTCGTGGGTCTAGCTTGGACCGTGATGATAATGGCCTTTTGACCCTTGCTGGTGGTAAAATCACAGACTACCGTAAGATGGCTGAAGGAGCTATGGAGCGCGTGGTTGACATCCTCAAAGCAGAATTTGACCGTAGCTTTAAACTCATCAACTCTAAGACTTACCCTGTTTCAGGTGGAGAATTGAATCCAGCAAATGTGGACTCAGAAATCGAAGCCTTTGCGCAACTTGGAGTTTCACGTGGCTTGGATAGCAAGGAAGCCCATTACCTAGCAAATCTTTACGGTTCAAATGCACCGAAAGTCTTTGCCCTTGCTCATAGTTTGGAACAAGCGCCAGGACTTAGCTTGGCAGACACCTTGTCCCTTCACTATGCAATGCGCAATGAGCTAGCTCTTAGCCCAGTTGACTTCCTTCTTCGTCGTACCAACCATATGCTCTTTATGCGTGATAGCTTGGATAGCATCGTTGAGCCAGTTTTGGATGAAATGGGACGATTCTATGACTGGACAGAAGAGGAAAAAGTAGCCTACCGTGCTGATGTAAAAGCAGCTCTTGCTAATAATGATTTAGCAGAATTAAAAAATTAAGAGAAAGGAAAAGAGGTGGAGGGCAGCATTCCTTGTCGCCCGCCCCTTCTTTTTGATGGAGACAGAAAGATGATGAATGAATTATTTGGAGAATTTTTGGGAACTTTAATCCTGATTCTTCTAGGAAATGGTGTTGTTGCAGGTGTGGTTCTTCCAAAAACCAAGAGCAACAGCTCAGGTTGGATTGTGATTACTATGGGTTGGGGGATTGCAGTTGCGGTTGCAGTATTTGTATCTGGCAAGCTCAGTCCAGCTCATTTAAACCCAGCTGTGACGATTGGTGTGGCCTTGAAAGGTGGTTTGCCTTGGGCATCAGTATTCCCTTATATCCTAGCCCAGTTCGCAGGGGCTATGCTGGGTCAGATTTTGGTTTGGTTGCAATTCAAACCGCATTATGAGGTAGAAGAAAATGCAGGTAATATCCTGGCTACTTTCAGCACTGGTCCAGCTATCAAGGATACAGTTTCTAACTTGATTAGCGAAATCCTTGGAACTTTTGTATTGGTATTAACAATCTTTGCTTTGGGACTTTATGACCTTCAAGCAGGAATCGGAACCTTCGCAGTGGGGACTTTGATTGTCGGTATCGGTCTATCACTAGGTGGGACAACAGGTTATGCCTTGAACCCTGCGCGTGACCTTGGACCTCGTATCATGCACAGCATCTTGCCAATTTCAAACAAGGGAGACGGAGACTGGTCTTACGCTTGGATTCCTGTTGTGGGACCTGTTATCGGTGCAGCCTTGGCCGTGCTTGTATTCTCACTTTTCTAGTTTATACTCTTCGAAAATCTCTTCAAACCCCGTCAGCGTCGCCTTACCGTACTCAAGTACAGCCTGCGGCTAGCTTCCTAGTTTGCTCTTTGATTTTCATTGAGTATAAACTTCTTTTCACAAAAAGGATATGAAACCCTCTGGTCAAGAGTTTCCCCATCCTATCTTCTATTCTTTATTTTGCTTCTACACGGACACCTTGGGTATCAACTCTCAAGTCATGCAGTTTTCCTTTGAAAGGTTGCTTTTCCAATTCTGCCTTAATCCTTGGCATCTTGTCATGAGAAGCC
>NZ_VMLA01000060.1:0-16064 GCF_013276425.1 Streptococcus sp. 3874
AACACTTTTTCTTACCTCTACCGCCTTATTCACCAGATTTGAATCCTATTGAGCAAGCTTGGGCTATCTTGAAAAAGAAAGTAACAGATTTATTAAGGGAAGTCCCAACTATTTTTGAATGTTTGGAACGCTTTTTTAAAACTAAATGACTATATAACTAGTTTTTCGCAATTTTTGAGACAGAAATGTGATTTTTGTGATAAAGTTCTATCATTACAAGTTCATTTGTGGTAATATGGAATAAATCATTTATGTATCCTTTCAGAAATGTGCTGTTTCTCTGAATATAAATGTCTTTTTCTCTTTAACTTAATTTTACAAATTGCTAAAGTCATTTAAGGACAGCTTTTTGAACAGTTGCTAGAAATGTAGAGGTATTGACCATGTATCAAAAGTTACTTAGAAAAATAGCAGAAGAAAAACCAAGTTATAACCAGGAAGAAATCCAGTGGCTACTTGATCATTTGGGAGATCCTTCTCCAGAAATTCGTGATGACCTTGTTTTTACAAGCTTTGCTAGAGGGATTCAGGAAGAGCTATTTACACAGGAACAATTTCATTTCATTGCTGAAGGGATTTCATCTGATGGAGGGTTAGATAAAGATATTGATAAGGTAGGCCTGTCAACCCTTGAACGTTCTTTTAGGGCGCTTATTTATGCAAATCTCTTGTCTGCAGATGCCAACCAGCAATCGATTTTTTATCAGGAATTAAATGCAGGAATTCGTAATGTCCTTTTAAATCAAGGTTTGTATTATCTTTCAAAAGAAAAGGATACAACGGGTTTTTCAAGTCAGTATGGTTGGGTTCATACTTTTGCACATGGAGCCGATTTACTGACAGAGGTGGTTTGTCATCCCAACTTTCCTAAAAACAGAGTTCATGAAGTATTTGATATACTTGGCCAACTATTTAAAAGAGTTTCGATTCGCTTTACAGATGATGAGGATTGGCGTTTAGCAAGAGTGATCTATGAACCTATTTTACAAGGGAAGTTAGCGCAAGAGCAAGTAGCTTCTTGGATAAAAGCTGTTGACTTTCCGATAGAAGAAAGGGAAGATTTTTATAAATTTTCCAACTTCAGATCCTGTCTGTTGGAAGTCTATGTCCAACTTGACCAGAGAAATAGTTTACAAGATGACTTGAAAGAAGCTATTCAATCTTTTCAATATTAGGTATTGCTAGTAGTTCTATGATTTTCAAAAAATTTCCAATCAATTTTCTTGAAACCCTTTCCTACTTTTGATAGACTAGTATCTAGTTTTTGAAAAAAGGAGAAAGAAAATGAAAAAATTTGTTGCTGAGTTAATCGGTACGTTCATGCTTGTATTCGTCGGGACAGGAGCTGTTGTTTTTGGAAATGGTGTTGAAGGTCTTGGTCACCTAGGGATTGCCGTTGCCTTTGGTCTGGCAATCGTAGTTGCAGCCTACTCAATCGGAACTGTTTCAGGTGCTCACTTGAATCCAGCTGTTTCGATTGCTATGTTTGTTAACAAACGTTTGTCATCTTCAGAGCTTGTCAACTACATCCTTGGACAAGTAGTTGGAGCTTTCTTAGCATCTGCTTCTGTCTTCTTCCTCTTGGCTAACTCAGGTATGTCAACTGCTAGTCTTGGTGAAAATGCCTTGGCAAACGGTGTCACTGTCTTTGGTGGTTTCTTGTTTGAAGTCATCGCAACTTTCTTGTTTGTCTTGGTTATCATGACTGTGACTTCAGCAAGCAAGGGAAATGGCGCGATTGCTGGTTTGGTAATCGGTTTGTCCTTGATGGCGATGATTCTTGTCGGATTGAACATTACTGGGCTTTCAGTAAATCCAGCTCGTAGCTTGGCACCAGCTGTTTTGGTAGGTGGCGCAGCCCTTCAACAAGTTTGGATTTTCATCCTTGCACCAATCGTTGGTGGGGTTCTTGCAGCCCTCGTTGCAAAAAACTTCCTTGGAACAGAAGAATAATTGAAAAACAAAAAGCCTTGCTCCTCATCTAGAGGAACAGGGCTTTTTCGTATGATACTCTTCGAAAATCTCTTCAAACCACGTCAGCTTCCATCTGCAACCTCAAAGCAGTGATTTGAGCAACTTGCGGCTAGCTTCCTAGTTTGATTTTTGATTTTCATTGAGTATGAGTTTAACGATTGTCAATTTTCTCTGGATAAAGGTCGTGTTGGAAGAGGCGTTGTTCTGCCAAGCCTTCATACTTAGTTCCAGGCTTACCGTAGTTGTAGTAGGGGTCGATTGAAATGCCACCGCGCGGAGTGAATTTTCCCCAAACCTCCAAATAGCGAGGGTCTAGCAAGTTGACCAAGTCTTTCCCGATGGTGTTGATACAGTTTTCGTGGAAATCTCCGTGGTTTCGGTAGCTAAAGAGGTAGAGTTTGAGGGATTTTGACTCAACACAGAGCTTGTCAGGGATGTAGGAAATATAAATGGTCGCAAAGTCTGGTTGAGCAGTGATCGGGCAAAGTGAGGTAAATTCAGGACAGTTAAATTTGATAAAATAGTCATTTTCCACATGACGATTGTCAAAGGATTCGAGGACTTCTGGTTGATATTCGAAAATGTAGTTGGTTTCTTTGTTGCCTAGTAGGCTTAGGTTTTTCATTTCTTCTTGTTGTGACATGATTTTTTCTTTCTAATCTTAAACACCACGTTGATTATCGTAGAGGAGGGTATGCAGTTGAGGGAGGACGCGGACATTGCCCCAGCTGTCGTCAGCAGCGACACGTTCCCAGAGTTCTTTGAGGCGGTCCAGTTGGTCTTGGACAATATTACCCGTAGCCTTGGGCTCAGGATTTCCTGCTGATAAGAAGAGAACATCTGGTTGGTAGCGTTCTTGAATCCCTTTGGCAAAGGCCAAATCGGCATCATCAAAGACAGGGATTTTAAAGGTGACCCTGTCTGGATCAAGTTGGGAAACGATAAAGTCCAAGGTCTCAAAGTTGACTTCCATCTTGGATGAAGGAGGTTTGGGACTGAGAGTAACCTGGTCGATGTCTTTTAACCAATTTTGCCAGCGAGAGCCTTGAGTTTCAACAGCCAGAGTAACACCACGTTCCTTGAGTTTGGTGACCAATTCGGCCATGTTGGCTGCTAGGATAGCAGGATTTCCCCCAGATAGGGTTACATAGTCGTAGCTCCCCAATTTATCCAAGGCAGCAATGACCTCGTCAGCTGTCATACGAGTTGGCTTTTCAGAGCCATCCCAAGTAAAGGCAGAATCGCACCAGTCGCAGTGGTAGTCGCAACCAGCAGTGCGGACAAACATGGTTTTCTGCCCGATTGCACGGCCTTCGCCTTGAAAGGTTGGGCCAAAAATTTCTAGAACTGGTAGTTTGAGGACACGTTCCCTAGTCATCTAACCACTCCCGTCTAAACTCTGCAAAGGCAGTCGGAGTCTCATAGAGACGAACGTATTCCAAACGGAGACCGCGCTCGTTTGGCAACTCTTGATTCATGGTTTGGAAAATCCAGTAAACCATATTTTCAGCAGTCGTGTTCATATAGGGAAGAGTTTCATTGAGATAGCGATGATCCAAGTGGGGCTCTAAGTAGTTCTTGTAGGTCGCTTTGATGTCTCCGAAATCGTAGGTCATACCACGTTCATCTAAAAATCCACTGACAGCAATCTGCAGATGATAGGTGTGGCCGTGCAGGGATTTGCATTTTCCCTCATAGTGAAAGAGGTGGTGAGCAGCATCAAAGGTAAATTCTTTGGAGACTAGAGTCCGATAAGGATTGTAGACAAGAGACTCCCCAGTTTCCTGTTTGATTTCTTTGGGTGCAAAAAACATTAGGCTTCTCCTTTCTGTGAGAGATAAACATCTAACCCATGTTGACGTAGGTGGCAGGCGGGGCAATCTTCACAGCCGCTCCCGATAATTCCGTTGTAGCAGGTTAAGGTCTTTTCACGAACATAGTCAAAGGCACCGAGTTGGTCGGCTAGCTCCCAAGTTTCAGCCTTGTCTAGCCACATAAGAGGTGTTTGGATAACGAAGTCGTAATCCATGGCAAGGTTGAGGGTAACATTAAGGGATTTGACAAAGACATCTCGACAATCGGGGTAGCCTGAGAAGTCTGTCTCGCAGACACCTGTCACGATATCTTTAATGCCTCGTTGCTTGGCAAGGACTGCCGCAAAGGATAGAAAGAGGTGGTTTCGACCGTCAACGAAGGTATTGGGAACTTCTCCCTCTTTTTGCTCAATCTCCATATCAGAGGTCAGCGCATTTTCAGTGATTTGCCCCAGCAGAGACATATCTAGGATGTGATGACGAATGCCCTGTTCCGTAGCGATTTCTCTGGCAACTTGAATTTCGAGATGGTGGCGTTGGCCATAGGCAAAGGTAACGGCTTCGACCGTTTCATAGTGTTCTTTAGCCCAGAAAAGGCAGGTTGTGGAATCTTGACCGCCACTAAAGACGACCAAGGCTGATTGACGTTTCATAGTACTCCTTCCAAAATGGGAAATGTTCAGAGCACGCAAAAAGCTCCCTTGAGGGAGCTAAAAAATACCAAGTCAAGGTTTTTTTTAGCGATGGCATGTCCCAAACATCGTAATATTCTACTTACAGTCTAGCATATTTTTTGAAAAATGGCAAAGGGCAAGAAAAAAGAGACCAAAGAAAGTACTTGGTCTCTCGTTTGATTAGCTCAATTCAGCAACGATGGCCTTGATTTGTTCTGCTGTGTGAACACCAGCAACTTGTTTGACAACTTGGCCGTCTTTTTTGAAGAGAAGAGTTGGAATAGACATGATTCCAAAAGCACGAGCTGTGTTTGGATTTTCATCAACGTCCATTTTAACGATTTTCAAGACATCTTCTGAAAGTTCTTCAGACAATTTGTCCAAGATTGGACCTTGCATACGACATGGACCACACCAAGTTGCCCAGAAGTCTACTAAGACCAAACCGTCTTTTGTTTCTTGTTCGAATGTTGCATCTGTAATTGCTTTTGCCATTGTATTTCTCCTTTTTTAGTTATATTGGCTTAAATCTTGTTTCTTGAGATAGAAGAAGATATCTCCATAAGTCCCATGGTAGTCCAAATCATGATCCTTATAAGTCAATTTTTGGACAGGGTAGTAGTCTGCGACGCCGATAATGCAAGCTTGTTGCGAACGATCAAAATCTTCATAGGATTCGAAAGTCACAGTTCTTTCGTTCTTACTGGCGTCTAGATAAGTAATTTCAATCATATAAAACTCCTTTGTTTAATCTTGACTTTATTTTACTCCTTGTAAAAGAGAATGTCAATAAAAATGATTGCGCACGCAACTTTTTTCTAAAATCATCTTAAATCAAGAAATCCAAACCTGCTTCCAAGCTTTCTTCGACAGCCTTTTGTAGCGAGGCCAGTGTCTTTTGCCCATCATTTGTCAGGCAGATAAAACTAGAGCGTCTATCTTGATGGCAGCACATGCGACTGAGTAGACCGCAATTTTTAGCTTCCAAGCGAGCCACCATCCTAGAAACTGCGCTCGGGCTCAGATGAAGCTTATCTGGCAGGTCAATCTGGCGTAGAGATTTTTCTTGGGCCAAGTCCAGATAGTAGAGCAGGTAGAACTCTTTCAAGGTCAGACTTTGCTCGCTCTGTTGGGCAATGGTCTCTTCCAGGAGACTTTCAATTTCTTTCTGACGCCGATTGAAGTCAAACCATTTTTCCAAATAGGTCATAGTGTCTCCTTTCTTTTTAGAGTCATAAATAGAAGAAAGTCCATTAACGGGCAGTCTCTGCGTCACAAGATGATTGCGCATGCAATAATTATACTACTTTTCAAGAATGCTGGCAAGTTCTGTTTTTTAGTGGTTTTCTTTTTTACTGTCCATATTTTTGTAAAAATCAACTTTTACTTGGATGAAGGTTTTGGCTTCACGTAGGAGTTGAAGAAGGGTAGCGCGGGTTTCAAATTCTTCTCTTGTCTTGGGCAGACTGCGGTTTCGGAAGACTTCCAGATAGCGTTCGATTTCATCTAGCAAATCAGAAGCAGGATTGGTCTGGCTCAGTTGACCTGCAATTTTTGAAAAGAGTTGAGCCAAAATCAGGCTCTCACTGGCAGCTAGGTGACAGGTATTGATTTGCTGGGCCATATTTCGCAGGATACGACTTTGTAGCTGTCTCATCTCAAAGTAGTGAATATGGTAATCAGTCTGGTGAAAGAGGTGGTCTGAGTGATCCAAATAGACCAGTCTGAGGGCTTCTTCCAAAAGGGTGTCCAATTCTTCCACCAGCTGTGCTCGGTTGCGTCCATCCCCTCTGGATAAATAATATTTGAAGCGTAGGAGGATGTCTTTTAACTTTTCTTCTACCAATGTGTGGTAGTGATGAATTTCCTCTTCTCGTGAAGGCATGTAGAGATTGACCAGTAAAGCAAATCCTGTACCGATAGCAAAGAGAAAGAATTCATTGACTAGAAGGTCTGGAGAGGTTGACTCTTGTACCAAGAGATGGCTAACCAAAACAGTGCTTGGTGTGATGCCAATTTCCCAGCCCATCTTGTAAGCTAGAGGCACATAGAAGGCAAGATAGAGACCAAGGCTCCAGATATGAAATCCGCTCAAGTGAAAAGCTAGAACACCGATAGCCAGAGCTAGGAGCATGGAAAAGAGGCGATTGCGAGCCAGTTTTAAAGTACTTCTACGCGTATCAGATAGGCTCAAGAGAGCGATAATTCCAGCCGAAATTGCTGAGGAAATATTGAGAAAATAAGCAAGAAAACAGGCAAGACAGGTAGCTAAGATGAGCTTGGTCGTACGTTGGCTAATAGACATAAGAGTTTCCTAATAAGTTAGAATAAAAGCGTAAAAGACAAGACCTGAGCAGGCTTGCCTTTATGAGTTATTTTTTACGGGCTGCTGTGTATTCGGCAACGGCAGTAAAGAGGACGTCTGTAGAAGAGTTAAGGGCTGTTTCACATGAGTCTTGGATGACCCCAATCACAAATCCAACCCCAACAACTTGCATGGCAATATCGTTAGAAATACCGAAAAGGCTACAAGCAACTGGGATAAGAAGGAGGGAACCTCCCGCAATACCAGAAGCACCGCAGGCTGAGATAGCTGCTACCACACTGAGGACAAAGGCTGTGGCAAAGTCAACAGGGATTCCAAGAGTGTTTACCGCAGCAAGGGTCAAAACGTTAATGGTAATCGCTGCTCCAGCCATGTTGATAGTAGAGCCAAGTGGGATAGAAACAGAATAGGTATCTGGGTTGAGTCCAAGGTCATGGCAGAGTTTCATGTTGACAGGAATGTTAGCCGCAGAACTACGAGTGAAGAAGGCTGTCACACCGCTGACACGGAGGCAGTTCCAAACTAGAGGGTAAGGGTTGCGTCTCATAAAGAAGAAGGCAATCAAAGGGTTGACCACAAGGGCAACAAAAAGCATAGTCGTTACTAATAGAACCAATAAAATACCGTAGTTGGCAAGGCTTCCGATTCCCTTGTCAGAAATGGTTTTAAAAACAAGACCAAGGATTCCAAATGGAGCCAGATTGATGATCCATTCGACAATTTTAGAAGTCACGTCAGCGATAGTTTTTAGTAATTCTTTACTATTTTTGCTGGCCTCTCTCATAGCAATTCCAAAAATGACTGCCCAAGATAAGATTCCAATATAGTTAGCAGTAAGCAGGGCGTTGACTGGATTGTCAACCAGTTTGAGCAAGAGGTTGCTGAGGACCTGTCCAATCCCATCTGGTGGAGCAATATCGGTATTAGCACTATTTAGGGTGATTTCAATAGGGACGATGAAACTTGCTAGTACAGCTACAAGAGCAGCGGCAAAAGTTCCTAGGATATACAAGAAAACAACAGTTTTCATATTGCTATCTTGTCCCTTTTGATGTTGGGAAAGGGCATTAGCAACGAGAGCAAAGACTAGGATAGGAGCAACAGCTTTTAGACCTCCAACGAATAAATCCCCGAGTAGCCCAATTCCTGAGAGATTAGGAAGGGTCAGTCCTAGAATTCCCCCACAAAGCATACCAATCAAGATACGCTTGACAAGGCTTGCCTTGTTCCAAGCATGAATGATTCTTTTCATAATAATCTCCTTTCTGTGTAGTGATTATGATTATAGTATAAACGATAGACAAAATCAAGAATTTTCTGTCTATTTTTTGAATATTTATGGATAATGAGACTGATGAAAATATGGTATAATGAAATAAAGGAGTTTTATATGCAAAAATTTATTCAAGCTTATATTGAAAAGCTAGATGTGACAACCATTATCGAAAATATTCTAACCAAGGTCATTTCTCTTTTACTGCTTTTGATTGTATTTTATATTGCTAAAAAAATGCTTCATACCATGGTGCAGAGAATTGCCAAACCTTCTCTAAAAATGTCTCATCATGATGTCGGGCGCCAGAAAACCATCTCACGTTTGTTAGAAAATGTGTTTAATTATACGTCATATTTCTTTTTACTCTACTGTATTTTATCGATTTTAGGCTTACCTGTATCTAGCTTGCTGGCTGGGGCTGGAATCGCTGGGGTGGCGATTGGGATGGGAGCCCAAGGTTTTCTGTCTGATGTCATCAATGGCTTTTTCATCCTTTTTGAACGTCAACTGGATGTGGGAGATGAGGTTGTTCTGACCAACGGCCCCATTACTGTATCGGGTAAGGTTGTCAGTGTGGGAATTCGTACGACACAGCTTCGTAGCGAGGAGCAAGCTCTTCACTTTGTTCCGAACCGAAATATCACGGTTGTTAGCAATTTCTCACGCACGGACTAGACCTGTTATTTTAAGTAATTTGTGGTACAATAGAGGGAGTTTAATAAAGGAGAAAAGATGGTTTTAGAAAAGCAGTTGGGCAATGGTTGTACCTGGATAAACCTAGACCTCGGAAAGTTGAATAAACTAGAAGACCTTTCTGAAATCTACGGCTTGGACAAGGAAACCATTGAGTACGCACTGGATAGGAATGAGCGTGCCCACATGGACTACCACCGTGAAAGTGGGACGGTTACCTTTATCTATAATGTCCTAGATGTGAAAAAGGACAAGGCCTACTATGAGACTTTTCCCATGACCTTTATCGTGGAGCATCGTCGCCTGATTACCATTAGTAATACCAAGAACGCCTATGTCATTGAACAAATGACCCGTTATCTGGAGAGTCATGACACGCTTTCGATCTACAAGTTTCTCTTTGCCAGTCTGGAAATCATCAGCAATGCCTACTACCCTGTCATCGAGCAGATGGATAAGAGTAAGGACGAGGTCAATGGTCTCTTGCGTCAGCGAACAACTAAGAAAAATCTTTTTGCCCTTTCCGACTTGGAGACGGGTATGGTTTATCTTACTGCGGCTGCTAAACAAAATCGGATTTTGTTGGAGCATATTCAAGGTCATGCCTTGTATCGTAGTTTTGATGAGATTGAGAGAGAACAGTTTGATGATGCCATGATTGAGGCTCATCAGCTGGTATCCATGACAGACCTAATCTCTCAGATTTTACAGCAACTTTCAGCCTCTTACAACAATATTCTAAACAATAATCTGAATGATAATTTGACAACCTTGACTATCATTTCAGTCTTGCTAGCTGTTTTGGCAGTCGTGACAGGCTTTTTCGGAATGAATGTTCCCCTACCTCTAACAGATGAGCCCCATGCTTGGCTCTACATCAGTATAGCTAGTGCAGGGTTATGGATTGTTTTATCCTTGTTACTAAGGAAAATTGCGAAAAAAAGTTAAGAAAAGGAGCCAGAATGGCGATTGAAAACTACATGCCAGATTTTGCTGTGGAAGCAGTCTATGATCTGACAGTCCCAAGCCTGCAGGCGCAGGGAATCAAGGCTGTTTTGGTCGATTTGGACAATACCCTTATTGCTTGGAACAACCCTGACGGGACACCAGAGATGAAGCAATGGCTACATGACCTTCGGGACGCGGGCATTCGCATTATCGTAGTGTCAAATAACACCAAAAAACGCGTCCAACGAGCAGTTGAGAAGTTTGAGATTGACTACGTTTATTGGGCTCTAAAGCCCTTCACATTTGGGATTGACCGTGCCATGAAGGAATTTCACTATGAGAAAAGCGAAGTGGTCATGGTTGGCGACCAGCTCATGACAGATATACGAGCAGCCCACCGTGCAGGCATTCGCTCGATTTTAGTCAAACCCTTGGTCCAACATGACTCGATTAAAACGCAGATTAACCGAGCTCGTGAGCGTCGTGTGATGCGAAAAATCACTGAAATGTACGGACCGATTACATATAAAAAAGGAATTTAACTATGGAAGAAATTCTCTGTATTGGTTGTGGAGCAACCATTCAGACGACAGATAAGGCTGGTCTGGGTTTTACCCCTCAGTCGGCACTTGAAAAAGGATTGGAGACTGGCGAAATCTATTGCCAACGCTGTTTCCGTCTCCGCCACTACAATGAAATCACGGATGTTCAATTGACAGACGATGATTTCCTAAAACTCTTGCACGAGGTAGGAGACAGTGATGCCCTGGTGGTTAATGTCGTTGATATCTTTGACTTTAATGGCTCTGTCATCCCAGGCTTGCCACGTTTTGTCTCGGGCAATGATGTCCTCCTGGTTGGAAATAAAAAAGATATCTTGCCCAAGTCTGTTAAACCAGGCAAGATTAGCCAGTGGCTCATGGAACGTGCCCACGAAGAAGGTCTCCGTCCAGTTGATGTCGTCCTAACTTCAGCCCAAAACAAGCATGCCATTAAGGAAGTCATTGACAAGATTGAACACTACCGTAAGGGCCGTGATGTCTATGTCGTTGGGGTAACTAACGTTGGAAAATCAACCCTAATCAATGCTATTATCCAAGAAATCACGGGTGACCAGAATGTCATTACGACTTCGCGCTTCCCAGGAACAACCTTGGACAAGATCGAGATTCCGCTTGACGACGGATCTTATATCTACGATACGCCGGGGATTATCCACCGTCACCAGATGGCTCACTATTTGACGGCTAAAAACCTCAAGTATGTTAGTCCTAAAAAGGAAATCAAGCCTAAAACCTATCAGCTCAATCCTGAACAAACCCTGTTTTTAGGTGGTCTCGGACGCTTTGATTTCATTGCGGGTGAAAAGCAAGGATTCACAGCCTTCTTTGACAATGAATTGAAACTCCACCGTACTAAGCTTGAAGGTGCTAGTGCCTTTTACGACAAGCATCTTGGAACCCTTTTAACCCCACCAAATAGCAAGGAAAAAGAAGATTTTCCAAAATTGGTCCAACATGTCTTTAATATCAAGGACAAAACTGACCTAGTCATCTCAGGACTCGGCTGGATCCGCGTAACAGGCACTGCCAAAGTCGCCGTCTGGGCACCAGAAGGCGTCGCAGTCGTCATACGAAAAGCAATTATTTAAACACAGAAAGGAAAGGGTTGTCTTTATTAAGGCGAGCGTTGCGAGCCCGTAGAGAATACTTTTCGCCGTGGTGTCAGTTGGTACAAGTGATTGTACCAACTGCGGGAAATTTGAGACCATAGGCTCAAATTTTAGTCATGAAAGCCCGAAGGACTTTGCTAACGTCCGCCACCACTTTAGAAAAGTATAAAAAGAAACTCTTTTAAGAAATTATGTCATTAACATCAAAACAACGTGCCTTCCTCAACAGTCAGGCACACACCCTCAAACCCATCATCCAAATTGGAAAAAATGGTCTCAACGACCAAATCAAAACCAGCGTTCGTCAAGCACTTGATGCACGCGAATTGATTAAAGTAACGCTCTTGCAAAATACAGATGAAAATATCCACGAAGTAGCTGAAATTTTGGAAGAAGAAATCGGTGTGGATACAGTCCAAAAAATCGGACGCATCTTGATTTTGTTTAAACAATCTAGCAAGAAAGAAAATCGCAAGATTTCTAAGAAAGTCAAAGAAATCTAAGACCGAAACTCCAAATAACTGTTTTTATAGAGAAATAAAGGGGACTAGCCTATGACAATCGAACTATTGACTCCCTTTACCAAGGTAGAGTTGGAGCCAGAAATCAAGGAGAAAAAACGCAAACAAGTTGGGATTTTAGGGGGGAATTTTAACCCTGTTCACAATGCCCATCTCATTGTTGCGGATCAAGTACGGCAACAGTTGGGACTGGATCAAGTTCTTCTCATGCCTGAATACCAACCTCCTCACGTTGATAAAAAGGAAACCATCCCTGAACACCATCGTCTCAAGATGCTTGAGTTGGCAATTGAGGGAATTGACGGCCTAGTCATTGAAACCATTGAGTTGGAGCGCAAGGGTATTTCCTACACCTACGACACCATGAAGATTTTGACAGAGAAGAATCCAGATACGGATTATTACTTTATCATCGGTGCCGACATGGTTGACTATCTGCCTAAGTGGTACCGAATTGATGAACTGGTTGACATGGTTCAGTTTGTGGGGGTTCAGCGTCCACGCTACAAGGTAGGGACTTCCTATCCAGTTATCTGGGTGGACGTACCGCTCATGGATATCTCGTCCAGCATGGTGCGGGACTTCCTTGCCCAAGGTCGGAAACCCAACTTTCTCCTACCTCAGCCAGTGCTAGACTACATCGAGAAGGAGGGGCTCTACTGATGTCCTATCAAGACTATATCAACTGCTCCCGTGAGGCCTTGTTGGAAAAAATGGTAGAGTTTCTACCTGAAAAACGCTTAACCCATTGCTTGGGTGTGGAGCGTGCCGCTATGGAATTAGCTCAGCGCTTTGGTGTAGATGTTGAGAAAGCAAGTCTAGCAGGTCTTCTTCATGACTATGCTAAAAAGTTGTCAGATCAGGAATTTCTAGCCTTGATTGACCGTTACCAGCTAGACCCTGACCTCAAAAACTGGGGCAATAATGTCTGGCATGGTATGGTCGGAATTTACAAAATTCAGGAAGATTTGGATTTGCATGATTCTGAAATTCTGCGAGCCATTGAAATTCATACAGTCGGAGCTGGTCAAATGACAGACCTAGATAAGGTCATCTACGTCGCAGACTATATCGAGCACAATCGAGCCTTTCCTGGAGTAGATGTGGCGCGTGAGATTGCAAGTCTATCGCTCAATAAGGCGGTGGCCTACGAAACAGCTCGTACCGTGGAGTATCTAGCTCATCAGGGATTCCCCATCTATCCCCAAACCCTTGAAACCTATAACGCCTTTGTGCACTATTTGAAAGAGAACTAAATGAAGATGGCTTTTATAATCATTGATGTTCAGAATGTTTTAGTAGAAACTGGGTTCCAGACAAAAAGTCTATTGGAAAAAATTTCTTATTTACAAAACCAGGCTAGAAGCAAGAATATTGAAATTATCTATGTTCAACATATTGAGAACTCTGAAGCTCAAACATCAGAAGATTGGCAGTTATCTGCGCTTTTAAATCGAAAACCTGCTGAAAAGGTCTTTCAGAAGAAGTATAACAGTATTTTCAAAGAAACTGGCTTAAAAGAATACTTGGATAAACAGGGGATTGAAAAATTAGTTTTATGTGGTATGCAGACAGAATATTGTGTGGATACCTCTGTCAAGGTTGCCTTTGAATATGGCTATCAGCTTATTGTTTCAGAAGGTGCTGTCACAACCTTTGATGGGGATGACATTCCAGCAGAAACGATTAATGAATTTTATGAGGACATTTGGGAGGAGCGCTTTGCAGATGTCCTAGATTACAAACATATTTTCTAAAAAGAGGATTAAATGAACGAAAAAGAATTACTAGAACTAGTCGTGAAAGCGGCTGATGAGAAACGTGCGGAGGATATCCTCGCACTTGACGTACAAGATTTGACTAGTGTGACGGACTACTTTGTCATCACTAGCTCTATGAATAGCCGTCAGTTGGACGCTATCGCTGATAATATCCGTGAAAAAGTAGCGGAAGCAGGCTTTAAAGGCAGTCATATCGAAGGCGATGCAGCTGGAGGTTGGGTCTTGCTAGACCTCGGTGCTGTCGTTGTACATATCTTCTCAGAAGAAATGCGTGCCCACTATAATCTGGAAAAACTATGGCATGAGGCGGATTCTGTAGACTTATCTGAAACTCTGGCGTAGAAGATGAACTCAGTTGTAGTCAACTGGGTTTCTTTGCTTATTTTAGAAGAAAATTGATAGAAAGGTGAGGGCGAGTGGTGTTTGCCATGTAGGCTCTTGGTATCATGATTATGGCAACTTATGAAACTTTTGCGGCGGTCTATGATGCGGTCATGGATGACAGTTTATACGACAAATGGACTGATTTTTCTCTGCGTCATTTGCCTAAGACCAAGGAGAGAAAGAAACTCTTGGAATTGGCTTGTGGGACAGGAATTCAATCAGTGCGCTTCTCTCAGGCTGGTTTTGATGTGACTGGACTTGACTTGAGTGCGGATATGTTGAAGATTGCGGAGAAGAGAGCAACTTCAGCCAAGCAAAAGATTGCTTTTATAGAAGGTAATATGCTGAATTTGTCCAAGGCAGGGAAATACGATTTTGTCACGTGTTATTCGGACTCTATCTGCTATATGCAGGATGAGGTGGAAGTAGGGGACGTCTTTAAGGACGTGTACAATGCGCTGAATGAAGAGGGAGTTTTCATCTTTGACGTGCACTCGACCTACCAGACAGATGAAGTATTCCCTGGCTATTCCTACCATGAAAATGCGGAAGATTTTGCCATGCTTTGGGATACATATGAGGACGAAGCTCCTCACTCCATCGTGCATGAGCTGACTTTCTTTATCAAGGAGGCTGACGGTTCTTTTAGTCGCCACGATGAAGTACATGAGGAGAGGACTTATGAGATCTTGACCTATGATATCTTGCTGGAACAGGCTGGTTTCAAGTCCTTCAAACTCTATGCAGACTTTGAGGATAAGGAACCAACAGAAACTAGCACCCGTTGGTTTTTTGTGGCGCAGAAGTAGGAGAACATCATGACCATCACAGGTATTATCGCAGAGTTCAATCCTTTTCATAATGGCCATAAATACCTGCTGGATCAGGCAGAGGGACTGAAAATTGTTGCCATGTCAGGGAATTTCATGCAGCGTGGAGAGCCTGCTATTGTGGATAAGTGGACAAGGGCCCAGATGGCGCTGGAAAATGGCGCAGACTTGGTAGTGGAATTGCCCTTTTTAGTCAGTGTTCAGGCAGCTGATTTCTTTGGTCAAGGAGCTGTGGATATCTTGGATCGCTTGGGCATTGATAGTCTAGTTTTTGGGACAGAGGAAGTTCGAGATTATCAGAAAATCGCTGACTTATACACAGAGAAAGGTGCTGAGATGGAGAAATTTGTGGAAAATCTGCCTGATTCCCTTTCCTATCCCCAGAAAACCCAATCTATGTGGAAGGAATTTGCTGGTCTTGATTTTTCAGGTAATACCCCCAATCATGTTCTTGCTCTGGCCTATGCAAAGGCGGTTGCAGGACGAAATATCAAGCTGCATACGATTCAGCGTCAGGGGGCAGGTTACCATTCTGTGAATAAAGATGTGGACTTTGCCTCGGCGACAGCCCTCCGTCAACATCAGAAGGACCAAGATTTCTTAGAACGCTTTATGCCTTCTGTTGCCCTATTTGAGCAGGCCAGTAAGGTGATCTGGGAAGACTATTTTCCCTTGCTCCGCTATCAAATCTTGTCAAATCCCGACCTAACCACCATCTATCAGGTCAATCAAGAAATGGCTGTGCGCATTAAAGAAGCTATTAAACCAGCCCAGTCTGTAGAAGAGTTGGTCGAGGCGGTTGCGACCAAACGTTACACCAAGGCGCGTGTCAGACGCCTATTGACCTATATTTTGGTGCAGGCTAGAGAAAATGTCTTGCCAGAAGCCATTCATGTCCTTGGATTTACTGAAAAAGGCAGGCAACATCTCAAGTCTCTGAAAGGACAGGTCAATCTAGTCAGCCGAATTGGCAAAGAACCTTGGGATGCTATGACCCAAAAAGCAGACCAGATTTACCAACTAGGAAAGCCAAGTATAGCAGAGCAAAATTTTGGAAGAGTGCCGATTAGAATAGAAACAAGCTAAGTCTACCGAAAGGTAGGCTTTTTGAGATTTTTTACGAATAATACTCTTCGAAAATCAAATTCAAATCGCGTCAACGTCGCCTTGC